>JAESSZ010000705.1 GCA_016763875.1 Nannocystaceae bacterium | reverse complement strand
TGTGGAAGTCGATGCCGACCACCAAGTCGAGCCAGGAACTGGCGACGCTCACGTGCTCACCTCAGTACGGGTCTGCGCCACGACAGCGACGAGTGTAGCGCGCCGCGAAACGATGCGGCATAGGTGACGATGCGAGTGGTGTGACGCGGGGAGTGCGCTGGCGTCCGCGGCAGCGGTGTCGTCGGTGTCGTGCAACACCATGGCGAATCGGAACTCTCGGACTGCACCTCCGGGACCGTCGGTGACGGTGCACAGGCATCCGTCGCAAGGAGGCCGTCCGTCGGGGCAGAGTCGCGCTGGCGGTGGTTTCCGCATCGGTGGATTTGCAGAGGTGTTGTCACGCCTTGCGGGTTGCCCGAGGCCTGAACGACGACACCTGACATAGACTTTTCATGTCGAGATGGTGCTGAGTGGCGTACTGTTGCGTCGTGCGGAGCCAAGCCAGCCGCTATGCGGTTGAATTCCCGAGGGCGGAGCGGCCGGTACAACCAGCAGTGAAGGCGTGGGACTCATCAGATGAGTGAAGTCATCGAGCATCGCGTGCTTGCCAAGAATCGTCGTGTCGGTCCCATCGAACTCGAACCTGGTAAGCATCACCGGATCATCATCGTTCGGCCCGAGTTTCATCGCGTGGAGTTTGGGTGCCTTCGCTATCGCGAGGGCTCCGCGGTCGCACTGCCGAGGGAGGCCAACACTTGGCGTCACCCTCTATGGGCGGTGATCGAGAGTATCCGGCAACTCCAGTTCAGCCCAAAACGAGAACTCTCCATCGTTGGCCATGCGGCCCCAAGTGAGCCCGATCCCGAGGCTCTCAGCGCCGACAGAGCCTCCGGGATCCACGCGATTGTCACCAAGAAAAGGGACGCATGGGTCGCTATTGCTGTTCGTCGCGGTTCGCTCGAAGACATCACTTCCTATTTTCACTACCTTTTCGAGTTCCGCGGATTCTCGTGCGAGTGCGTCACGCCGAGCTCTGAGTCAACCCCCGAGACACAAGCCTCGGTTCACGCTTTTCAGTCCGACTACAACGTGAAGTTCGGGGCCAAGATCGACGTCGACGGGGTGTGTGGCGAGCAAACTCTAGGGGCGGTATTCGACACCCTGCGCCAAGACTTCGAAGGTTGGCTCGTGCAAGAAGAACTCTCGGATCTGGACGTTCGCCTCAGCAACAGCGCCTCCCATTTTGGCGTTGGCGCACGGCTCTTTAAGGCGGATCTGATGCCGAAGCCCGCGGCGGACGACAATCGTCGAGTCGTGGATCTTATTGCGCACAACCCCGAAGACCTAGATGGAGACTCGCCGAGCGCGGAGAGTCTCTATGTCGAGTCGCTCGCGTTGATCGAAGAGACCACACCTCCGCTCAGACATGCTTACTGGGCGGGCGCGGTCCGGGTGTGGATTGACCCTGGCCACGATGGCGACGAGCCTCCGTCTCGGGTGCTGATGCGGTTGCAGGGCGAAGGGTACCAGGCGGACCTATCCCTCGCGGACGCCACCGAGGACGCCAGACACCACCTCTGCTTGACCTTTGAGAACGTGCCGATACTGCCGAGCTATGACCTGCTGTTGGATCCACATGGGGACGGTACATTTCATCAACCACTGCTCTCGGACGTGGGATGGCAGGAACTCCGCCGAGGAGCTCGCGAGGGAGTCTATGAGCCTGGAGGTGGTGGTGACCCCATCCCCCCAGCCTCGGCGGACAACGCGGAGGAGGACGACGAGCTGGAGCTCCCCCCTCCTGAGGAGTGGAGCCATGTTGGGGTCGAATTCGGGCATGAACTCTATTGAAAGATGGTCCAATAGTGGCTAGTGCAGGCACCACGCAACTAGGGCGTATCGCAGAGTGGACGGGCCCCGTGAAATCCTATTGCCCACAGAACTTCGGGGCGAAAGACCGTCGGGAGGTCCCGTACGTGGATGTAACTGGGACAGCGCAGCTTGTGTCGGACAAGTGGGGCTACATTTTTTCCGATAGCCGTCTGTTTTTGGAGGTTTTCGTAGCCGAAGATGGACTGGTGTCGCTGATCAACGTCAACGGCCTTACTGGTCCAATCCCTGCTCGGCCGAACCCCGCTGAGAATGTGCTCCCCATCCAGTTCTTCCTGAAATGGCTGAATCTAGACAGCAAGCACCACTATGTGAGGATATTTCTTTCCAGAGTCCGACTCACAAAAGCCTCGATCAACAAGCTTCTCGCGAGATGGACACTGGTTCGCGACACCATCCCGCCGCTATGGTCTTGGCATGATCTGCAGGCCACTGTTCTCCCCAGCACACGAGAGGAGATTCGTAGTTCTTCGACTTTCTTTGCCGAGGACGGCAGGTTCGCGCTTTTCAACCCGCGCACAACCTTGCGAGACCCAAAAGCCGGGAGTGTCCGAGTATTTGTTGGTTGGGATCCGTTCACCATCGCTGAGGCGCGCAGCAATGTCTACGTTCGCCGTCTCAACCAGCTCAAAGCCGAGCGAGACGCGAACCGAGCCGGCGTTCAAAGGAATGCCTTCGGCCGGGTGTTGATCGACACCATTGGCAGCAGGGAGCGACTCGACGAGATGGGCCTCGCAGGCGTCGATCTCATCAACCAGGTGAACGCGTTTGAAAAGAGGGAGCGAGGACTGCTCAGGAGCATTGGAGAGGCCGCGGCTGCTGTATGCGGCATACTCGACGGTAAACTGTGTCGCATATGCATCGACTCCGCCATGCGCCTTGAGGGCGTTCCCGAGGACGCAGTCGAGAGCGAGCCGCTCAAGAGATTCTACGCGACGTTTGATACGTGCACACGAGATCTCGGAGCGTCTCCGACGGGGAGCGCTCTGTTGCGCAAGTGGGCCACTGAGTCCGAATCCGACCGCGATCACTTCATCAACACGGCCTTTTTTCCAAGTAGACCGACCGGAGGACAACAATTCAGGACGTTTCGCTGGGCCTCAAGGTCGATTGTTAGCTTTCTCTCGCAGTGTATGGGCCACAAAATCGCAGCGATGCAATCTGTACACAGGGGGCATCTCGCCGACGCGGTAAAACTCTCCATCGTACCACTTGTAAAGCAGCTCACTGATAAGGAGTGGACCCTCTGGAACAAGATACGGGCCAATCCTGGGAAGTTCTTCGAAGATGTCGATCTTAACGAGATCATGCCCGCATGGAAAATCTCCGAGGAAGCCTCAATGACGTTCAAGATCGGCTTCCGCGATCCCATAAAAGTACGGACTCGGTTCTTCCAAGGTATCCATGACGAGATGATGATGAGTTGGCTCGCGGATGGCAATGCTTCGGTTTTCGCCGACTCCAAGCGGTGGCTGGGCAATATTGATGGCGCGCTCAAACTACTGGACGTGGTAAATCTCGCGCTAACGCTCGTGGCGTTGAAGGACAAGAGCGGGAAGGATCCTGCTTGGAAAACACTCACCTCGACAGCTGCCGTGGCCACCGGAGTGCTCGCCACGATTATCGAACACGGTGCAAGTACGTCGATCTTGTACAATGGCAAGGACGGACTGAAATCCTTGAAGATCACCGATGCCGCGGCGAAAAGGCTCGCTGTCGTGCTTCGCGTGGTCGTCTCGCTCGTGTATGCGTTTTTGAACACGTACGACGCGCTCGTGGCGATCAAAAACGGGGAGTACGGAAAGGCGGTGGCTCTAGGCGTCGCCACTTTTGGCGAGATCCTGAGTGCTGCGGGCAGCCTCTTGGTGCTCTTCTCCGTACGCGGCGCGGTGGTCGGGGTATGGATTGGCGTGATTGGCGGATTGATCGCAGCCGGGGGCTACATAGCAGCGTCACTGCTCTCGAAAACGCCGCTTCAACAGATTCTCGCGCGATGTGAATGGGGAACGCAGCCGTACGCAGTGGGAGGTCCGATTCACATGAGCGCGTTCAAGGGGGACTACCAAAAGCAGCTCGACCTCTTTTTTCGATTCCTTTGCACGGTGTCCGGCGTTCGAAGGCACGCGATCCTGGACCAACAAGGGGTTGCGCTACGAGTCGCGTTCGTGCCATCGGGTGCCTACCTAAGGACGAAGTGGTACGCCGAGTTTCGGAAGAGTGCGGGCGACGATGTCGTCGACGGAGCACGGTCACAGGAACTCCTTCTTTCCCACGAACAGACCAAGAAGCTGCTGAAAGGCTCGCTAGAAAAGTCGAATGTGCTGAACAGTTTCGGCCCCCCCTCACAGTGGTTCGAAACCGAAGAACACGGATATCCTGTGCGGCTCACATTCACCGCGGTGCTGCGGGGTGAGGGCGATGTCCCGATCAGCGAACTCCGGTTTGACCTGACAAATAATGGCGCCACACAGGCCGCGAGAGTCCATCACAGCGGTATAGAATAGTTGCGAAGCCCATCGCTCCGTAGCCCCCGTTTCGACCAGCCGGTCGAAACGGGGCTACAAAAAACGGCGAAACTCGCCGTGCCGCTACCGTTGCGGGGCCATCGATATATCGCAGTCGGGAAGCGACTTTTTCAGCTGCTTGACGCCCGAATCCGTGACTCGGGTGTTATCGACGCGGAGAAACTGCAGGTTAGTGAGCCCGGCCAAGTGCCTGAGCCCCGCGTTTGTCACCTGCGTGCTGCCGAGGCCGAGGGTTTCCAGTTTGGTGAGACCAGCCAAGTGTTTGAGCCCTGCGCCTGTAATCTGGGTGTAGTCGAGGTCGAGCACCGTAAGGTTGGTGAGCCCGGCCACATGCTTCAGCCCCGCATCCGTGACTTGGTCGGGGAGAGTGAGACGCTCCAGTTTACCGAGTCTTGCTAGGTGCTTGAACCCTGAGCCCGTCAGTTGAGTATTCTCGATGTAGAGGGATGTCAGGTTGGGGAGGCCGGCAAAGTGCTCGAGCCCGGCGTCGGTGAGCTGCGTGCCGCCGAGCCACAGACACACCAGTTGGGGGAAGTCAGCGACGTGCTTGAGCTCTTCGTCTGTCGTTTCGTCCGGGCAGTCCAGAGACGTCCAATGGGGCTCCACCACAAGCCCACACACTTTGACCGACTCCGCTTCGGCAGCGATGCTCTGGCCGGTCGCGAGGGCCAGGCGCGCGGTGTAAAACGCGCCCCAGAAGATTCGCGCTTGTTGTTGTCGCTGCCTGGGTCCTGCGAGTCCAGGAACCGCCGCGTTTTGCAGGTTGCCTATCTGGGCGGTCATGCTCCCGAGCGCGAGAGCAGCGTCCTCGCAGGTCGGCTGCCTCGCGGCCGCTGTACCGGTGGACCTCGCGAGAACGTAGCCGGAAACGATCGACGTGCCGTCTTGATCGTCGACGCGCACCTGTAGTTTGTTGACTGCGAGCGCGAGCGCCTCGGCCGTGAATCGTGCCACGGCGGGCTCTGTCGCACGAAGTTGCGGGAGTTGGTCAATGACCTCAGCGAGCCCGCACCGTGCGTCAACCAGCGTGTGAATCGCAATCTCTTTGCGCGCCCTATCTACGCTCGGGCTCGCCTTGGCCAGAGCCGCAAGGCCCTTCTCGCGGGCCTGGTCTGTCGTTGCGGCGCACGCCGAATGGGTGCAAGTCGTGCTGAACTTGAGCGCTGCGATCGCGTCGCCGCGACGAAGCAGCACGGCGGCTTTGCCCGCGAGTGCCTTCGGCTCTTGGGGAACGTTGTCGAGTGCCCGGTCGAACGCAGCTTCCGCGGCATCCAGGTCCCCCTGGTTCAGCGCTTGTTCGCCAGCGATCATAGCTTCGGTGGCGTTTTCTCGTGGGCTCTTGCAGGCCACGCAGAGCGCGACGATCCCCGCTGCGAACACGCGGCACACCTTTGATTCGGACACCGAGTCAGGCATCACAGGGAGTGTACCTCTGCTTGAGGCGTACCTCGGTCGGGGATGAACTTGCGCGGGACCACGACGGTTCAGCGGTCGAGACCGAGGACCGCCGAACCATCGTAGTCGACGAATGTCACGACGCACTGTTTCGCTGCGCGCGGATGCTTCACGCTAAAGAGACCTTCCTCGTCGGTCGAGCCTGAGACTTCCTGACCACCCACGGCCACGGAGCACTTCGCGTGTCGGACCGGATTTTCGGTCGCATCCAATAGCTGGATCTCGGTGTGCCCAGCGACAGCGACGAGGCGATGGTGACGCGCGGTGGACAGACGCAGCGTTTCGGGGGCGAGGGCGTCGAACCACGTGCCCTCGACCGCGGGGGCTACCGGGCGAGTTGTCCAGTCGACTGCGATCTTGTCCAACTGCACGAGACACATCCCGCGGGTAGGGATGTCATCGGCTCGCCAACGAGAGTCATCGTCGAGTCGTTGGAATCGATCGCTCCCATCGGGCAGCTCGACCCGGAGCCCCAGTCCGGGAATGCGTACCCCATCCTCGGCCACAACCTCAATCGAGATCCAGGTGGGCGCTTCGATGACGCGCGGGTCGGGCTTGTCGCGGGGGATCAGCGGCTGGATTGTCGGGCGGTCGAGGACGCGTGGGTGCTCGTCGAGCTTCACCAACACCAACGCGCCCGTCGCGATCTTCTCGACGAGTCGCATGTGCGCAGTGTCGTCGTCCTCGTTCGCTACGCGGACGCTGCTAAGCAGCCGTTGGTACCCGTCGGGGTCTCCGTCGCGGATCCTCGCAGCTGTGGCGGCAGCGCCAAGTTGGCCGCCGTGCCGGATGACGTCACGACTGCGGACCAAGATCGTCGTGCACGGTCCGTCGCGTAAAAACACAGCGGTCATCGTGGGCAGGCTATCTCAACCTCCACCCGGGCGTCTGACAACACCGGGCCACGAACCTGGGCTTGACGTGGTAGCGCACGTCGGGGACGCTGCCAACGTGCTGCCCTGGACCCGCTGATGCCTAAGAAACACAAAGTGCGTCCGGGTGACTGCGTCAGCTCGCTCGCAGACAAGTACGGGTTTGCGGTCGACACACTTTGGGACCACCCAGACAACAAAACACTCCGCGCGGAACGGCTCCACTCGAACGTGCTCGCACTCGGGGACGTGGTCACAGTCCCCGACCTCGAGCCCGCGGCAATCAAGGTGAGCGCAGCCGGCAGGCACCGGTTCGTTCTCAACAATACACATGTCACCTTCCGCCTTGTGCTCGAACGCGGCGGAGAGCCCATCGTCGACGAGGCGTACCTGTTGCGGGTCGGTCAGGGCGAGTTCGAGGGGGCGACGGACGACAAGGGCGCTGTGGAGGTGCAGATTCCCGCAGCGTCGACTATCGCAACGCTTGTTCTTCCGCAGCGCGCGCAACAGTACGAGCTACGCCTCGGTCACCTCGCGCCAGCACTGACCTACCTTGGTGCGGCGCAGCGACTGCGCAACATCGGCGTGTTCCACGGCGCGGAGGGGACGGAGTCGACTCCCTCGCTCCGGCTGGCATTGCGTTTGTTTCAACGCATGGTGTCGCTCACGCCGACCGGTGAACTCGACGACGCCACGGCCACCGCTTTGGAAGACCGCCATGGATGTTAGCCAACCGGCGGATGCACCGCCCACTACGCCGAGAACGTGTAGCGCGGCCCGATCTCAAGCGTGTTGCGGAGCTCACTGCCGTCCCGAGCCCGAGCAATCGCGAAGCTCCCCATCAAGACTGGCTCGCGAGGCGATGGTTCCGTCTCCGCGGCGTCCTGCGGCGGGGGCGGTTCGACTGAATCAGCCACGGAGGCAAGCGTGACAGCATCGAAACGATTGAGCAAAGCCCTGTGTGCCTGCGCCACCGTCGCGCAACTCTTCACGGTGGGCTGCCAACCCGTCTCAGAAGCCACGGGCCACAGTGGTGGGGTCGCCTCCAAAGCGGAGGCGACCGGAGTCACGTTCGCGCTCCCGGCCGGTCTGGTCGTCAGCGTGGATGGCAAAGACCGCGGCATGACGCCGCTGAGTGTTTTGGAGGTGGAGCCGGGCACGCACATTGTGGTCGTCAAGACGCCCTGCGGCGCTTTCGAGGCGGACGTGACGGTGGTCGCGGGCAAGACGACGACTGTGACGGCGAGTCAGTTCGACGGACTTGGGTTCGCGAAGCTCAAGGTCGTAGCGACGAAGCTCGACGGCAGCACGCTGGAGTCGACTGCGATGCTCGGAGATTGGCGTGTTCCAGGTGGTGCCGCGGTGGAAGTCGAGGTGCCTGCATGCAAGCTGAGACTGCATGTGCAAGCGCCAGACGTCGGCGGGTTCATTGAGGACATTGAGTTCGCAGTAGGGAAGCGGTACGCGCGGGACGTTGTGCTGACGCGTGGGGCGGACATGGTGCGCATTCACGGTGGAAAGTTCGTGACGGGGCCTCCGGCGGATCAGCTGGACCAGTGGGACGAGTCCGACTTAGAGATTCTCCTCGTCCACCCCCCGTACCCAGCAGAGGTGGCGACGTTCGATCTCGATAAGCATGAGGTTACGACCGCGGAGTTTCATGAATGTAGGAAGCAAGAGGGATGCGTTCCGACGGGGGTGCTGCTCACGATGTCACGCGGGCCGATTCAAGAACTCGTACCGCTTTGCACGACCAAGACCTACGACAGGGAGAGACAGCCGCTCGCGGGAAAAGCAAACGTGTCAATGAACTGCATCGCGGACTGGGAAGCGGAACAGTACTGTGCGTGGGTCGGCAAGCGCCTGCCCAACGTCGAAGAATGGGAGTTCGCGGCCAGAGATCGGGGAGCAGACGTCCGGTGGAGGGAAGCGTTTGACAAGTGCAAGGACTACACAAGTCCGTCCTGCGAAGTGCACGTCAAAGTCGGCGGGCCGGGGAAGGCCTGCTCAAGGGCGTGGGACATAACGGAGCAGGGGGTGTGCGACGTGATAGCGAACGTCGCCGAGATCACCATGCCTACGGCGCGGTCGGGCCCGATGAGGTCAGGCGGCAGCTACTGGGTCTCTCAAGAGCCGTTCAAACACAACGGTCGAACGCCGAACAAGCGCTGGCCGACCCTCGGTTTTCGCTGTGCGCGCAACGTGAAGGAGGCGGCCGATGGGGATTGAGCGCAACCCCGTGCCAGGCACGCGAATGAAGCACCCGATGCGGTGTGTGGACTTCGATGCGGCGGGAAGGCGATTCGTGGACAAGGGCGAGGGACGCTGCGAAAAGGAGTTGCACAGCAGCGGCGGCAGCTTCGGATGCCCGAACAAAGGCAACGGAGACACGCAGTGCCAGATGGGAGGATTTCTGTTCCCCGAAATGTCCGCGGCGACGGCACGGTTCACTACCACCAGGGCATTGATCTGACACCCAAATACCCTCCGGGCTCAAACACGGTGAGAACCGGCAAGGATGAGGTGAGCGACCCCGATGGCGTGGCCAAACCGCGGAGCGTGATCGTGTCGGTGGTGTCGGGCAAGGTCAAACACGCTGACCAAGCGTGGAAAGGGAAGAAGGGTTACGGCATTCGGGTGGTCATCGAGGGCGATGACAACCTGTTCTACATCCACGCCCACTGCTACAAGGCATTGGTTCGCAAGGGGGATATCGTCGTGGAGCACCAGCCGATTGCGATCGTCGGCCGCACGGGCATCGCGACCTCTTCGATCCCCGACCATCTGCACTTTGAGGTCTCAAGCCAGGCTGGGCACAATATAGGTGCCGCCGACGAAACCGAACTCGGTGAGCTCCCACTCTACCGCCAAGACCCGTTGGAGATGCTGGCGAAGCTCGGTTCCTGGGGCGAGTCGGACACGTTCCTGCCACACAACGCTGAGAAGACCGCTGGGAACAGTGCCGAGGCGCTACACCGCGCCGTTGAGCAAGACAGCACCGGTGGTTACTTCCCGCTCGGTGCGAACAACTTCTGGCACGGGGGGGTCCACCTCTCGATGCCAGTCGGACACGTCGTGTACGCCCCGTTCGGCGGGACCGTCGTGGCGGCGCGACTGGGCTCCGATCCTGACGCGGTCAATGGCGCCTACGGCAGTACGAACTTCATCCTGCTGCGTCACGAGATCGGGGTCTCCGCATTTCGCGAGCTGCAACGTAAGCCCGGCGATCCACCGCCGCCCCCTTCGATAGATCCAAAGCCGACCAAGAAAAACCCCGCGGTGGGTATGGGGAAGAGCAACCCCGCCGTGACGGTCAAACAGGTCAAGCGCCGTCTGTTTGAGTTGGGCCACTACCCCACCGACGAGAATGAGGAGCAACGACTCGAAAGCTCTGGGATTGATGGCGTGGATGTCGCCGCAATCAAGTCATTTCAGATCGCGGTAGGCCCGAAGAAGAAGAGTTGGGAGTCGTGGTGGCCCGACGGGGTCATCGATGTGCCCGGGCACACCTGGTCGGCGCTCTTTCCTAAGGGTCCTCCGGAGGAGCCGGGGGGTCCAGAGGAGCCCGAGCCACCGCCTCCCGAGTCGCTCGACCCCGAGCGCACCATCTACTCCCTGTTCATGCACCTTGAGCCGCTCGACGCCGATGCGGCGCTTGCCAAGGGCATTGCGTGGCTTCCGCCGGAGGTCGACGACGACCAAGCAGAGGCCATCTCGCACAAAAACACGACCGATGTCGCGGGTGGGATGGGCGCCAAAGCCGACGTTGCGTGGGTCAAGAAACGGCTCATTCGCTTCAAGTTCTTCGCAGAGGGCGGGACGGACGACGAGTTTGATGCGGCGATCAGAAGCTTCCAGGATCAGCACCCGTTCAAGAAGGAGAGCAAGAAGAAGTGGGTGGACGGCCTCGTGGGACACACCGGAGGCAACAAGTCGACCATCGGGTTCCTTCGCAAGACCGCCGCCGAACTCGGGGGCGAGCCGCCTGTGGCCGGGGTCGACCGGGAACTGGTCGCAAAGCTCAACGAGCTTGGGCCAGACGGTGCGCCAAGTGTCCTGGTGGACGAAGATCTGCGGACGTTCTTTCCCCGTGGACTCAACGTCGCCGGTGGCGACCCCTTGTGGGCCAGTGGTACCGCGGCCGGTTTCGAGGGCGACGGGGGCACTGCCACCAAGGAAGAGATCCACTGGGAGATGTTCTCGGA
>JAESSZ010000704.1 GCA_016763875.1 Nannocystaceae bacterium | reverse complement strand
TCATCAACTCAAGCAATGCGCCTGAGTCCCTCAGAACACGCGCAGCCTGAAACATGAGCGGCCCAAAAGCCAAGGCCTGCGCCGCCGCACGGGCGGCAGCATTGTCACGCCTAAATTCTCCCTCGTCACTCATCGCAGACCCGAACTACGCCATGCGGCGCAAGATGATGGATGTGTTGATCCCACCAAAGGCGAAGTTGTTGGTCATGACCGTCTCGAGCGTTGTCTCGCGGATCTCCCCCATCACGTAGTCGATGTCCCTGCACTCGGGATCGACCACTTCAAGGTTGCGCGTCGGCGCGATGAACCCGGCTTTCATCATGGCCAGGCAGTACCCGACCTCAATCGCCCCGCATGCCCCCAGCGTGTGACCGGTTTGCCCCTTGGTCGAGCTGATTGGCGTCTGGTCCCCGATCGTGTCCAGCGTCGCGGCACTCTCGCAAATATCGCCTGCTTTCGTCGCTGTCCCGTGCCCGTTGATGTAGTCGATCTCGTTCGGGCTCACCTTCGCCGAACGCATCGCGAGCGCGAGCGCCCGGCTCATGCCGTCGACTGAGGGAAAGGTCAGATGCGTACCGTCGCAGCTGGTGCCGTACCCGATAATTTCGGCGTGGATCGTCGCGCCCCTGGCCTGAGCGTGCTCAAGCGACTCCAAGATGACTGTCCCCGCTCCCTCCGCAACGACAAGACCGTCGCGGTCACGGTCGTACGGACGCGGCGTCAACTCGGGCTCGTCATTGTGTTTGGTCGAGGCCGCGTACAGCATGTCGAACACCCCCGCATGCATGAAGTGCAGCTCTTCGGCCCCGCCACAGATCATCATGTCCACAGCACCTGAGCGGATCGACTCGAACCCAGCTCCGATAGCTTGACTTCCACTCACGCACGCCGCGGAGGTCGACAGCACTCGCCCGCGGATCCCGAAGAACAAGGCCAGATTCGCCGCGCACGTATGGCTCATGAACTTGAGGTAGGCACTCGACGGGATCTTGGCCAGGCTGTTGTTCGTGAACAGCGTGCGACAAAACTCTTCTTGCGCTGCCGACGATCCGTGCGTGGAGCCGTAGGCAAGCCCCACATTTTCCGTCTGTAGATCGGCGAGGGCCAACCCAGCGTCCTCCACGGCGGCCTCACTCGCGACCACGGCGAGCGCAGCAACTCGCCCAAACGTCCGCGACTTTTTTCGCGGCCAGCGCCCCTTGAGTTCGATGCCCTCAACCGGGCCCGCGACCAAGCGGCCAAGCTGGCCGATCTCGCCCCACTGCGGAACGGCTCGGATCCCCGAGCGCCCGTCTCGAAGAGCCTCGGTGACGTCGGGAAGCGAGTGACCGATTGGGCTGGTAAGGCCAACCCCTGTGATGACGACACGAGGTGCGTTCATGCGAGTCCTCCGTTGATTCCAATGACTTGTCCGGTGATGTAAGCGGCATCCTCGCTCACCAAGAATCTGACGAGGGCCGCGACCTCTTCGGGGCGGCCCAACCGTCGCGCGGGAATACGTGGCATGACGTGATCCATCTCGACGTTCTCGATCATTTCGGTATCGATGAGCCCTGGTGCAACGGCGTTGACGGTCACTTTGCGTTTGGCCAGCTCCTGCGCCAGCGATCGAGTCGCACCGATGAGCCCAGCCTTGGCTGCGGAGTAGTTCGCCTGACCACGCACTCCGATGACCCCGGATACGGACGCGATATTCACGATTCGCCCCCATCGTTTGCGAACCATCGGCATCACCAGCGGTTGGGTCACGTTGAAGAAGCCGTCCAAGGTGGTGCGGGTCACAGACTCCCAAGCATCCGCTTGCATGGAAGGGAATGGCCCGTCCTGCAGCACGCCAGCGTTGTTCACGATGACGCCGATATGCGTACCGCGGTCGAGCTCAGCCTGCAGGGCGGTACCACTAGCCTGCGCGTCTCGGACATCGAACGGACACAGACGTGCGACCCCACCAGCGGCACTGACCTGCGCAGCAACTTCTTGGGCCCGGTCGTGGCTGCTTCGGTAGTTGATCAGGACCGGAAAGCCGTCGGCCGCGAGCGCCAAGACAATCGCGGCGCCTATCCCTCGGCTACCGCCAGTGATCAGAGCGTAAGGTTTCGTGCTCATGCTAGTTCGTGGGGACCAGGGCGATACACGCTCATGAATGCGCTGGCGAGTTCGTCCTCACCACGATGGATGGAGGTCTGAAAGCGACCGAGCTGCTCTTCCCCCCATTGCCGCAATGCCTGGACACGCAGGGGCTCCCCCAAGGGAAACCCAGGTACACAGACCTTCAGCATCCGCACCGCGATGATGTATCCGATCTCGCGGCGGCGCCCCGCGGGTGCCTGGAATCCGGCGAACACGGCGACGGCCTGCGCCATGTACTCCACGCACATCGTCGCAGGAACCATGCCGTTGCAAGCGTACGCGACCTCGCAGGGGCGGGGAGTGGCCTCGCACACGACGTATTGCTCGCCGCGCTCAAGCACGCGATCGAGGAAAACCAACGTCGGCCCGTGCGGCAGCAACTCGGCCGGAGAGGGAAAACTCGCCCTCGGCTCGGTAGTATTGGCGGCGTTCATGCGGGCTCCGTCGGTGACGAACCGACCATGACTGACCAGGCCTCGTCTTCTTCGCGGCCGAGGTGCACCCGACCCGAGGTCTCGCTCGCGATTGCTTGGAGCAGAGCATACGCGGGGCGACACGGGTGGTCTGCAAGGCCATCGGGCACAGGCGCTGGCGTTCCGGGTCGCGCCTCGAGTTCCGACAGCTGCACCCGAGGTGACCCGGCATCCAGTCTGCGGCCAAACACCCACGCGGCGGCAAACGAATCCCATTGCTCAAACTGGGACAAGGGCTGTGGAACCGCCTCGTCGCCAACCACGACCAAGACCTCAGTGGCGCCGTCCTCGAGGATTCCGAAGGCCTCCAGCAGGGCATACGCGACCGTCAACGGCCCAGCCGCCAGGCTAGTCGACATGCCCTTGTTCTCATGGGCAATCGAGAAGATCCCCGCGCTGGTGTTGTGCACGGAGTTCTTGAACCGCGCGGGGGAGATCTTTCCATCACCGGTGACCATCATCGCGAGCTGCTCGATCGCGATGTTCAACTCCCCGTGCCCTGAAGCGAACACGGCGGGAATAGTGGAAGGATCGGCGCCCGAGCCCGCGAGCGCCGTATGGGCGACGTGAGCGCACATTCGCGTCAAGAGACTCGTGCCCCGCATAAGCCGTGACGGATATCCGCTCAGGTCGGGCTTTGTTTCGTCGGAGCCAGATCGCACCACGGCAACGCCGGCCACATTCGCACGGCCGGGCATCCAAGCTGCTTGTCCCAGCACGGAGCAGATCATGATGCCGCTCGCGACAGCACAAGGCTGATGTTGTTACCGCCGAACGCGAAGGAGTTCGACAGAACATGCTCCACGTGGCTGGGCCGCGCGTGCGTCGGGAGGTGGATCTTGATCTCGGGGTCGGCGGGAAGGACATCGAGGTTGGCGGGGATCCACTGGCGTTGCAGTGACGCGACCGCGAACACTGCCTCGGTCGCCCCGGACGCTCCCAGCATGTGGCCCGTGTACGACTTGGTCGACACCACGGGCACCGAGCATCCGAGCACCGCCGCGATAGCGCGTGACTCGGCGACATCGTTGCGTAGTGTTCCTGTCCCGTGCGCGTTGACGTAGTTGACCTGCTCGGCCTCGATCGAGGCATCGGCGAGCGCGGCCGTCATGGCCGCCGCAGCGCCACGCCCCTCGGGATCAGGCGCTGACATGTGAAACGCGTCGTTGCTCTCGCCGATGCCCGTCAGATAGGCCATAGCGGCGCCAGCACGCTGAGGCTGGTCTCGTTCTAGGAGCAGGTAAGCGGCCCCCTCGCCCACGTTCATGCCGTTACGTTCCGCGCAAAATGGGCGACACGGTTGCTCGGATGCGGCACTCAGACTGTGAAATCCGCGGACAGTAGTCAGCGCGATGCTGTCGATGCCACCGACCAAGACGGCATCACACCGACCCGATCGCAGAAGACGTCGAGCCGACGAGAAGACTTTCGCGCTCGACGAGCACGCTGTGGATACAACCGAGGTGGGACCACGCCAACCGGCTGCGCCCCGGAGGACTCGCGCCAAGCTATGGAACGCGTGGCACCGGAGCGTGTAACCCGCGGGGAACTCGCCCGTGCTGCGCCATTGAAAGTACGCACGTTCGGTCATTTCGATCCC
>JAESSZ010000072.1 GCA_016763875.1 Nannocystaceae bacterium | reverse complement strand
GCTTCCATGCCAGAGCCGCACAGCCGGTTGACGGTCATGCCGGGGACCTCGACGGGAAGGCCGGCGAGCAGCGCTGCCATGCGCCCCACGTTGCGGTTGTCCTCTCCGGCCTGGTTGGCGGCACCGAAGATTACGTCCTGGAGTTGTTCGACGGCGGTCGGGTAGCGCTCGACCAGGTGGCGCACGACATGCGCGGCGAGGTCATCGGGCCGAACTGGCGCGAGGGCCCCTCGGAGCCGCCCAATGGGGGTTCGGATGGCGTCGATGATGACGGGGGTGCGGGTGTCGTCGACCATGCCCGAGCGACGTATCACGCCCGCGACGTGGCGCCGTTGTGCGATCTCACGGGGGCGGACGGATCACAGACCCTGGTACCACGGCCCGTCGTCGTCCTCGAGGCGGCGGATCGTGCGCCACGTCAGTACGCCGGCCACACCGAAGCCCGTCCACAGCAGGATGAAAACCACAATGGAGAGTGCGGCGATCAAGGCCCGGTGGGTCTAACACGAACCGTCGGTGCGCGCGCGCGTCCGCACGCGTTGCGCTAGCCTCGCCGCCATGGACAGCACGCCGAACCCCTCGCCGCTGCTCGCGGAGGTTGCTGCCGCCATCTTCGCTGCGCTCCCAAGCGAAGCGGGACTCACCGCCGAGGATGTCGTGGAGATGCTTGAGGCGCCACCCAAGCCCGATATGGGGGACTTCGCGTTCCCTTGCTTTCGCCTGGCCAAGGCGTTGCGCAAGGCCCCGCCGAAAATCGCCGCCGATATCGCAGCGGCGCTACCCGCTGCCAGTATCGTGGAGTCCGGGCAGCTCGCCGGTCCCTACCTCAACGTGCGTGTCAACCTGGGCAAGGCCGCCGCACTGGTGCTGCCGAACCTGGCGTCCGGATCCACCGAACTCGCCGTGACGCGCGACGAGAAGGTCATGGTTGAGTACAGCCAGCCCAACACGCACAAGGCGTTTCACGTGGGACACCTGCGCAACGTGTGTCTGGGTGACGCGCTCGTGCGGTTGCTGCGTGCGGACGGCTACGAAGTTGTGGCTGCGAACTACCTTGGTGACGTTGGCGCGCACATCGCCAAGTGCCTGTGGTGGTTCCTCGACCATCTTGATGAGGCTGGTCGTCAACCCCCGGATCGGGCGCGCGGCGAGTGGCTCGGCGAGGTGTACGCGACTGCGAGCAACCAACTCACTAGCTGGCAAGAAGCGGCGAAGGGGGGCGACGCGGACGCGGCAGCGAAGCTCGCGGCCGCCAAGGTCCGAACCACCGAGATCCTGCAGAAGCTGGAATCGGGCGAGCCGACGATCACCGCGGTTTGGGAAAAGACCCGCCAGTGGTCACTCGCAGAGTTCGATGAGATCTACGACTGGTGCGGCGTGGTGTTCGACCGCGTGTTCTACGAGAGCGAGGTGGGCGAGCCCGGCCTGGCCATCGTGGCGGAGTACCTCGAAAAAGGCGTGTTCGTGGAGAGTGAAGGGGCCATCGGGTGCATCAACGAAGAGGTCAAGCACATGCCGTTCTTCATGCTGCGCAAGCGTGACGGTACGGGCCTGTACTCGACCAAAGACCTCGCCTTGGCCCGGCTGAAGTTCGAGGAGTACGCCATCGACCGTTCGATCTATGTGGTCGACGTGCGACAGAGCGACCATTTCGCGCACGTTTTTCTCACGCTGCACAAGATGGGTTTTGCGCAGGCTGACCTGTGCGAGCACGTGCCCTACGAGATGGTCGAGTTGCCGTCCGGGCCGATGGCCGCGCGAACCGGCACGGTCATCCTGTTCAGCGAGTTGCGTGAGCGCATGGTTGGCCACCTGACCGAGAACTACCTGGCCAAGTACCGAGGCGACTGGCCCGACGAAGAGATCGAGACGACCGCGCGTCAGCTTGCATTGGGCGCCATCAAGTACGGCATGCTCAATCGCGACGTGAACCAGAAGATCATCTTCGACATGGAAGCGTGGATGGCGGTCGAAGGGGATACTGGGCCGTTCGTGCAATACAGCGCCGCACGCACCGCTTCGATTTTGCGCAAAGCCGCGGCCAAGGGGCTCACGTTGTCGGAGGCCACAATCGCCAATGCGGAAACGGTGGCCGCGTCCCTGGACCAACCGGAGGAACGCGCGCTGGTACTACGCATTGCCGAGCTTCGCGGCGCGGTGCATCAAGCCGCCAAGACCTTCCGGCCCAACGTCATGTGCACGTATCTGCTGGAGTTGGCCAAGTCGATCAACCGTTTCTCCAACTCAAAGCAGTGCCACGTTCTGTCCAGTGAGGGCGACCTGCTCCAGGCGCGCCTGCTGCTGGTGACGGCGGCGAGGGCGGCGATTGAGTGGGGACTGGCCCGCGTGGGGATCGAAGCGCCAGCGCGCATGTAGAGCTTCTACGGCGGACAAGAACCAGGAGAACATCGTGCGGACGACTAATCCTGAGGTTGCCAGGGCGTTCTCCAAGACCTTCGAGCGTTTGTGGGATCAGTTCGGCACGAACCGCGCAACGTAGATCTCGATGTTGAGCGGGTCGCTGCCGTCCACCACGACTTCGGTGATGAAACTGGGATTTCCCGCCGCATCAAACGCGAAGCCGGTAGGGGTCTGGTAGTCGTCCACCGAGTCGGGACTGACACGTTCCGGATCGCCGAAGACCTCGCCGTCGTCTGCGACCGATAGGTAGAGGCGAGCTGTGCTGTCGATGCGTGCTTGCGAGGCCACGAACACGCGCCCCCAAGGGTCGACGCCGACGGCCGGTTGGCGTTCGTTGCGGTTGGCGGTGTTGGTGATTTGCACGGGCGTGCCGAACACCTCTTCGCTGTCGGTCGCCATGTGAAACACTTCGGAGCAGTTCTCCGCACCGCAGGGCACGTTTTGGATCCACACGATGTGCGAGCCATCGATGCCGGCTGCCATGCTGGGTGAGAGCACCCCGGAGGTGACGCCGTTGAGTTCATCGGTATCCCATTCACCGCTGCGGTCGGTCGCGTGGATCAACACGGAGCTGCCGTCGTCGACGCACGCGAGCACGACGTGGAAGACCCCCGATGGGGCGGTGGCCCCCGCCAGAGCGCTACACGACGCGCCAGACGGAGACAGTGGGCTGCGTTGGCTCGGCGAGTTGTCCTCGAAGAACTTGGTGACGAAGATCTCTGGAGTGCCCGGCGGCTCGAACTTACCGGCGGGCGTCGTCGCCATGTACACGATTGCCACGCCGCCGTCTGTGCGCCGTAGGATGACCGGCTTGGTGTCGGTCAGCGGCTTGGCGTTATCCTCGAACATGTCGCTGAGGTTCTCCGGCGGAGACCAGGCGTTTCCCTGCGAGCGCACGAGATAGATGTCGTAGTCGTCGCCGCTGGAGCCTTGGCCGGCCCAGGCCAGGAGCGCACGGTTGCCTCCGGCGAGGGAAGGGAAGGTGTTTTGCGCGCCTGAAATCGCGGTGATGTTGGCGATGGTCCAGCCGTCTGGGCCCTGCGCCGCCATGATGTTCAGCGTGCTGATCTGCTGTGGGTCGGCCTGCGCCCAGGCCACGATCTCACGGCCGTCGTCCAGCATCGCCCGTCGACCATGCAGAGAGATGCCCGGCGTTGTCGAGACGTTCTCGAACTGCCACTGGCCGTCGCTGAGATCTGGGGGATCGTCTGGGATCCCGCCGCTGCTGCTGTCGGCGTCGCCCGACGTTGTGTCTGCGTCTCCCTCACTCGCGCTGGTCTCGGGGGTCGCCCCGCCATCGCTGGTTGTGAGCGAGGACTGTGCATCGTCGTCGCCCCCGGAGCTGTCGGCGAAGGTCGCCACGCCGAATGGGTCCTTCTTCGCTCCACCGCCCGCGCAAGACAGGCTCAGCGCCGCCAGCCCAACTCCCACCTGCGCGCGGTTCACTCCGCTACGGTACCACGCTGCCGGTGGGTCCTACATCGCGACGCACGGCGTCCACGCGGGCTAAGATCGCTCGAGCGTGGCCCAACAAGCGCTGGCCCTCCGGCCGCAACGTCATGCCTCGCGGGGTGCGGAGGAACAACGTGACTCCCAGCTCGTCCTCAAGCGCCTGGATCCGACGTGATAGCGGCGGCTGACTCACATGGAGGCGCTGAGCCGCTCGGCCGACGTGGCCCTCCTCGGCGACCGCCACGAACGACTCCAGCTGAACCAGCGACATCCCCTTGTCTATACCATCCAGGTTCGTC
>JAESSZ010000703.1 GCA_016763875.1 Nannocystaceae bacterium | reverse complement strand
GTGGCGGGTCTGCTGCCACAACGCCTCGAAAACCTCTTCGAAGACCAGACTGGCGTAGCCAGTGCCGACGAGGTTGGTTGCCGCCAACTCGATGACAACCTCAAGCGCGCTGTAGAGCAACCGTAGCGCTTCGTCGAGTTCTGCGTCGCCTTTGGCTAACAGCCAGGAACCCAGCACCGCTAACGTCAACGGCCCGTCGGGGTCGGCACGGTGGGCGCGATGCATCGCACCGATCGCATCGTCGTGCTGACCCATGCGGTACAGCGTGATCGCGAGGTTGTACCAAGCGCCGCCGTGGCCTTGGTCGAGCGCCAGCGCGAGTTCGAAACGTTCGACCGCACCCTCGAATTCGTCCAGGTCGGACAGGCAGATGCCGTGCTCGACGAGAATGTCGACGTTGATCGGGTCTTCTTCGAGGTAGCTCTCGTAGACGTACGCGGCTTCGTCGAGTCGACCTGTGCGGCGGAGCAACGCACCCAACGCGGCACTGGCCTCGTACATCGACCCGCCATCGGTCTCGCAAAGGATGGCTTCGCGGTAGGACCGCTCGGCGTCGTCCTCTTCGTCGAGACGTTCAAGCACGGCGCCCAGGTTGTAGTGCGCCAACGTCAGCGAGTCGTCGCACTCAAGCGCGCGCTGGAACGCGTCGCGAGCGGGCTCTAGTTCCCCTCGGAGGTCGCAGACGTTGCCGAGCGCGATCTGGATATCGGGCTCGCGCGGGAACTCGTCCGCGGCACGCTCAGCGAGTGTCTTGGCCGGGCCCAACTCGTCCGTGTCGCACAAACCACGGATCCACATGCAGTACAGCGGGACTAACGAGTCGACCGGAAGCTCCGGCTCCCAAGAGTGCCGAAGCATGCGAACCGCTGAACTCGCTGCTCCTTCATCGAGCAACGTGGCAACGGTGTCTAACTGAGCGCGGAGCGTCATGGACAACGACGGGTAACCGAGTATTTGCACGACACGGGCTGCGTGGCAATTGCAGTTCGTAGCGTTCGGCCATGGCTCCATGCTCTTGATCGAGATCGCGCCCCGGGGTTGCCGGTAGAGGTGCCGGACACGACGCTGACTTGGCCGTGTCCGGCGTTCAAGTTGGGACACCGTACGGCAGCCGGGGCTGAAGCCGCGGGTGCGTGCGCGGAAACGAGATGATGGCCGCGCGTGACGCCGGTCCGCCGCCGGCCCCTGAGTTTGCGAAGACCGCGGTTCCAGGGCCCGCGTTCAAGATCGGCACCGGCGCATCCACGTTGGACTGCTCATGCGTTTGCGGACTCGCGCGCCCTTGGCTGCGGGTGACCCGCTCGCGCTGCCCAGGGACTTGCGTAGCCGAGTTGCGGATCTATTGGTGGGCAAGATCGCGAAGATACTCGCCGGTTCATTTTCCGCAGTCCCTCAATAGTTGAATCGCCTACATGTAGGTAGAAGGCCGAGGGCGACGAGGAACGACGACGGGCCGAAGCTCGAGGGTGTCGATCTGGTTCGCTTGGCGTCATCGAACTCGACGAATGAGAAGCACACCATCGGTGAGCGGCCCTGCGTGGGGCGCGGCTCCTCAGCGTTTGGGGAGGGTCGCGGCAACCGCATCGATGTCAAACGTCGTGTTCGGCTGAATGAGTTCCTCGATGACTTCTTGCAGCGCGGCCCTGGCTCGGAACAGCCGGGTGCGGGCCGTCACCGGCGAGATGTCGAAGATGGCCGCAATCTCGGGACCGTTGAGCCCTTCCCAGTACGACAGTTCCAAGATCGTTTGCTGCTCGACGGGGACCCGCTGCAGCGCTTGCAGGAGAATGTCGTGCTCTTGCCGCGCGGCCGCGACGGCGCTCGGCGTCATACCCAAGGCCGCGACGGAGGTCACCCCGAGCTCGGCGTCGACCTTGCGCAGCAATCGTCCGCGGTCGCGGAGGAATTGGTACAGCTGGTTGCGCGCTGTCGCGAACAGATAGGTTCGAAAGCTCGCGTCACCACGAAAGCGGTCTCGACCCTCGACGCAGCCCATGAAGGTGCGTTGGATGAGGTCGTCGACGTCATCCTCGTTGACCTTGTTGCGAAAGAAGCGGCGTACAGGCCGATAGTGCCGACGAAAGAGCTTGTCACCCGCTGCGATGTCGCCGTCGCGCCATCGAGTCAGCAGCGCGTTGTCATCACCGGGTTCCAAAAGAAGGGGACCAGAAGGGGACCGTAGCCGCTGCCGTTGAGCACGGCAATCATGACGTCGGGGTTGGACCTCGCCCATGTCGGTGCTACCGCAAGGGGCGTGACCGATGATGCGCTGCCCGGTGGGCTGGAGACCGACCTCCAGATCGCGCGGATCTCCAAGGGCCTGTTTGAGGGCAACTTGCAGCCCGCGCGGCTCGGGAGATTTGTCGTGCTTGAGCGCATCGGGTCCGGCGCAATGGGCACCGTGTTTCGTGCGTACGACCCGCAGCTCGATCGCAGCGTCGCCATCAAGGTGCTGCGGACGCAGGCTGCCGAGCGCGACCCCGACGCACTCATCAACGCACCCGAGGTCGCCAGCAAGCTCGCACCTGCACTGGCTGTCGACCTCTATCTCGCGGTGGCTCAAGCCACGGCACAAACGGATCCCGAGGCGTCGAAGGCTTGGGCGCAGGAAGCACTCTCCGCGCTGAAAGACACCGACGGCTCCTACGACGCAGACCGACAGTTGGCGCGTTCGCTCGCGGGCCCCTCCTAGCGCGCTCGGAGCACGGACACGCTGTGCTACGGCCTGCTTGCTCAGGCCCATGCGCTGCATGTCCCACATCCGGGGCGAGCCAGCGTGGATGAAACTTGTGTGCGCTGCGGCCCGTCCCGCGCTGTAGCGGGCCAGACCCACGCAGGCGAAGTAAGGCTGGCACCCCCCGCGGTCCTATAGACTCACCCCCATGATTCGCGTGCGGCGTTCGTCTTACCGGTGGCAGGCCGGCATCCTTGCGCTCGGTCTGGGCGGGCCTGGGTGTTACTCGGGCATGGCTGGCATCGCGGGTTCCGAGGGTGGAAGCGAGGGGGTCGACGATGGCGGCAGTGACGACAGCGGTGGCGACGACGCGGAACCACTCCCGGAAGAAGTCGCGGAAGAGGTCGGTGTTTCCTGACTCCGTCGTTTGTCGATCGCGGAGTACCGCGAGACCGTCAATGATCTCGTTGGTGTCGATCCAGAGGACGCCAGCGCCCTACTTCCGATCGACACGCTGACCCCGTTCGACAACGACTACACCCTGCAGAATGCTTCCGAGGCGCTGATCAAGGGTGCCGAGTTACTTGCCGGCGACATCGCTCAGGCTGTGATCGGCTCACCGCCGCTGCGCGAGGCGCTCGTGCCGTGCACCCCAACGGGCGCGGGTGATGAGGTCTGCTTTCGTGCATTTGTCACCGAGTTCGGCCGACGGGCACTGCGCCGCGACCTGAGCGAAACCGAGATCGACAACTTCGCTGCCCTCATGACCTTCGGGGTGGAGGTTGACGAGTTCTGGGAGGGGGTTGGCGCGGCGATCCGTGCATTCCTGCAGCACCCCGAGTTTTTGTACCGGGTGGAGATCGGCGTCGAGATTCCCGAACAGCCCGAGCTCCGTCGGCTCAACAACTTCGAGATCGCAAGTCGACTCTCGTACTTCCTCACGGGCTCGATGCCCGAGGATTGGCTGCTTGACGCGGCGACCGATGGCTTATTGCAGGACACCGACGGGATCGTCGATGCCGCGGCGACGCTACTCGACAGTCCGCGTGCACGCGCGCGCATCAATCGTTTTCACGCGCTGTGGCTCGGTTACGACCGACTCAGCCAAGAGGGTCTCTCGGGTCAGATGCGAGACGAGACGAGCGCGTTGATCGAGCGCGTCGTGTTTGATCAGGAAGATCCATGGACGGCGATCCTCACCTCCGAAGAGACCTTCCTGACTCCTGAGCTTGCCGAGCACTATGGTTTGCCGGTCCCCGCCCAGCCGGACTGGGTCAACTACGGGGACTCGGGCCGCGCGGGGCTACTCTCGCAGGGCGCGTTTTTGTCGGTCGGCTCCAAGTTTGGTGACACCAGTCCGACACAGCGCGGCCTCATGGTGCGTACGCAACTGTTTTGCCAAGTCATCCCGCTGCCGCCGCCCGACCTCATGGTCGACATCGACGAACCACCGCCGGATGTCGACCCAAACGCCTGCAAGGCCGAGCGCTACTTCATGTCCACCGAGCCCGCGTGCATGACTTGCCACGAGCAGATGGATCTCATCGGCTTCGGACTGGAACGATACGACGCCACCGGTGCGTTCCGGACCATCGAGCCCGAGCGCCCCGATTGCGTGCTCACGGGTGGAGGAGACTTTGTCGGTGTTGGGACCTTCAACGGCCCCGCCGAGTTGGCGGAACTGGCGGTCGAGTCGGGCCTCGTGGAGGCCTGCGTGTCGCTGCAGCTGTATCGGTTTGCCATCGGCCGCACCGAGTTGGACAACCACGACCGCGCGCTCCTTCAGCGACTCGTCGCGGACAGCTCCGGCGACGACGGTCTTGCGCTCGGTGCCTTCATTTCCCAGTACGTCGCCTCGGAGGCCTTCCGGCACCGACGCATCGAGGTCCAATAATGAGACACAGCATGCACCGACGACGCTTTCTTCGCGGGCTCGCGGGGACCACGATGGCCCTGCCGTTCCTCGAGGCGTTTGCACCCCGACCGGCTCGAGCTGGCGCAACGCCGACGACCAACTACGCGTTTCTGTTCGCGGGCTTCTCGATCGGGTCGCAAGACGATCGCCCTCAGGTCGTTCCCGCAGATGGTGCCTGGAATGGCCAGGTGACGCGTGCATTCCAGCCACTGGCGGATGAAGGCGTCCAAGACAACGTCACGCTGGTGACCGGACTTGAGATCCCCGTCGGTTCGGAGGCTCCGGTGGCGGGCCGACCACCCGTCTTTCACTCGACCAGCCACCAGGTTTTGAC
>JAESSZ010000702.1 GCA_016763875.1 Nannocystaceae bacterium | reverse complement strand
GGCCTCCGGTGGCGCCGGGATAAATGTCTTGGTTGGCGCAATCTTCTTCATCTGCGTGATGATGCCCGGCTCGGTCACCACGATGAGTTCGGTTGCGGCGTCTTCGGCCGCGAACTTCAGGAGCTTGGCTGTCGAACCGATAAAGTCGGCGTGACGCAGCAGGACCTGTTCACACTCAGGGTGCGCGATGATCTTGGCGTCGGGATGCTTGACCTTGATGCCGATCAGTTTTCGTTCGGAAAAGGTCTCGTGCACGATGCAGCTCCCCGGCCACAGCACCATGTCTCGGCCGGTCTCTTTGATGAGCCACTCGCCAAGGTTGCGGTCCGGGGCGAACAAGATCTGCTGGTCGGCAGGAATCGAGTCGACGATTTTCTTGGCGTTGGACGACGTGCAGATGATGTCGCTCGCCGCCTTAACCTCTGCTGTGCAGTTGATGTAGGAGATTGCGACGGCGTCCGGGTAACGCTGGCGCCAAGCCTTGAAACGATCGCCTGGGCAACCCGAAGCCAGCGAGCATCCGGCGTCGGGATCGGGCAGCAAGACGGTACGCGTTGGGTTGAGGATCTTCGCGGTTTCCGCCATGAAGTGGACCCCGCAAAAAACGATGACATCGGCTTCGGTGTCGCGCGCAGCCATCGCTAGTTGGAGGGAGTCCCCCAGGAAGTCCGCGAGATCCTGGATGTCGGAGTCTTGGCAGAAGTGCGCCAAGACAACGGCATTGCGCTCCTTCTTGAGGCGGATGATCTCCTGTTCGAGGTCAAGCGTGTGATCGACTTGAGGCTGCTCCACGGTGTCGTGCTCCTTGCTCGGGGGCAACAGCATACCCCGCAACAAAACGTGCGCAACGCTGCGAACTTGCGGTCCATGACTGCGACTGCGCCGAGTTCACCAAGGCCGAGTTCGCCAGGGCTACTGCGGCCGCGATTTGCACAGAAACTGCACCGCTTCGACTGAGCATCGCCAGCTGCGCTCGCGTACCTCTTGGGTATGACCCAGACGCTCTCGCCGACGCACGGCGGCCCGCAACCGATCGTGACCGTGCCCCCTCCTGGGCGGCAGACGGAAGCCAACTTGCTCAACGTTCCGCAGGTGCCGTCCGTCTCTAGCTCGTTGCTCGCCGTGGGTGGTCTTGCCCTCTTCGGTGCGTGTACCGCCCTTGGCGCACCGGGTTTTACAGCGGCGACACACGCGGCACTCGTCCCCGTGGCCGGGCTCGTGGGGGCGATGGTGCTGACCGGCCCCGCCCTCGTCGCCGGGCATTTGTTTCTGAGACCTAACATCGCCACGGAAGTTCCGGTCGCCGCACTCGGTCTTGGCTTGGGTGCCGCGGGCAGTGTCGCCGCGGGTATTGCCCCGCTGGCGCTGTTCCTCGTCGCAACCACGGGTCTGTGGTTGAGCGTGCTGTCGTTGGGATTTGCCCTCACCGGGCTGGCGTGCGCAGCAGTCACCCTGCAGGCACTCGCACACGCGACCGGCGAACGACCGGGCTTCGTATTTGTCTGGGTGTTTCTCGCAGCACTGGTCTCGATACGACTCACGATCGCCGTGGGCAGCGCCGCACTCGAGGTGGCCCCATGACCGCCTCAATCGGCGCGCTCGACACTTGTGCCCGCCTCCTTCGCGAGCCGGTTTCGCTTGGGCGGGGAGATCCACGAGTCTCGCTCGAGAAGTACGGGCCGTTGCTGTTGGCGGTCGCCGTGGTGTCCGCGGCTGTGTTCGGTGGCGTCGTGGGCACTTACCGTGGCGGTGTCCAACTCGTGTTCGCCGCGGTGAAGCTGCCGCTGCTATGGCTCATCCCGATACTTGTCACTCTGCCCGCGGTGCGTGCGCTGCACCGTGTCTGCGGCGTTGATGTGGACTACGGACAAGTGGCTCTCGCTGCACTCGTTGGCACGGCGCGAGCGGCCCTCGTGCTCGCGGTGGCAAGCCCTGCACTATGGCTGCTGTACTCGCTGCATGTCGGGTACCACGTCGCGGTGCTCGCACTTTGCGGCTCGCTTGTGGCGGCGGGCGGCGTCGGGCTTCATACAACGGCGAGGATTCTGCCGGGCTCTGGCGCGGGCAAGGCGGTGGCAAACATGTTGGCTGTTGCCGCGGTGGGCGTCGTGTTTGCCCAAAGCGGATGGGTGCTTCGACCCTTTATCGCGCGGCCACGGGCCGAAGTCTCGTTCATGCGGACCGTGGAGTCCGACGTGTTTTCTAGCGTGGCCGCATCGTGGCGTTCGGCGCGGGGCGACTACACCGGGTGGGACGCGCGCCGCCAAGGACTCCTCGCCAATCCGGAGGCCGACTCCCCATGATCGCCTCAGCATCGTTGTCTGGGTTGTGGCTTGCCGTCGGCGGAGGTTATGTCCTTGTGGGCGCCATCGTGGCGTTGCGTCTCGCCAGTCGTCAGGCGTCGCGCGCCGCAGCGCTCGCCGCGGTGGCTTGCTGGCCGCTCATGTTGCCGCTGCTATCGAGCCCCAGCAGCGCAGCGCCGTCCGGCCCACTCGCCGCGCGGATCGAGCAGTGCGCTCGAGAGCTGCGAGCGACGATGGCCGACCCCGCGGCCGCCGATGTTCCCGTCGTCGACGACCTCGACGACCTTGTGCGCGACCTGCAGCAGGCCGACGAACGCCTCGGGATGGTCGATGCACTTGTCGCGGACGTCGGAGGCGCCAGCCCGGCCGTCGCTGGTCTGGAGGCGTTACGGGGGGCGAGGGCTCGGGCGGCGGCAGAAGTGGAGGCGGTTCTCGATGGCATGGTCGAGCTCCGGCTGTCGATTGGCCTGCGGTCACTTGCTGGGAATGCGGTCCCGGTGCAGGATCGTTTGGTTGATCTTCGGGCACGCCTTGGCGCACTCGACGAGATCGCACAGTTCGATCACCCACGGCAGTCATGAGCGAAAACGCGACGATTCTGGTAGTCGACGACGACGCCCCGCTGCGTGAGGTTGTCCGCTATGCGCTCGCCCGCGAGGCATTCAAGGTCGTCGAGGCCGCGGATGGCGAGGAAGCTCTGGCTGTTTTCGCCGCACACACCCCGGACCTCGTTGTGCTGGATATCAGCATGCCTCGACTCGACGGACTGGCCGTTTGTCGCCAAATCCGGGTGGACTCCGACGTGCCGATCTTGTTCCTGTCGTGTCGAGGTGACGAGGTCGACCGTGTTCTGGGCCTGGATATGGGCGGCGACGACTACGTCACGAAACCCTTCAGCCCGCGTGAACTCGTGAGCCGCGTAAAAGCGATCCTGCGGCGCGGCAGAACGGGGCAGGGACCCCAACAGGAGATCGTTGTGAGCGGTTTACGACTTTCGCCGGCCACACACCGCGCAACCGCCAACGGCAAAGAGGTCCGATTCACAGCCACGGAGTTTCGCCTGCTGCTCGCGTTGGTTCGCGGTAAAACACGCGTCTTCGATCGCGCCGAGCTCGGTCGTCAAGCCTACGTCGACGGACGATGCGTCAGCGAGCGCACATCGACTCTCATGTTCGTCGGATCCGCGCCAAACTCCGCCCACACGGGCTCGACCCCATAGAGACGATCCATGGGGTGGGCCTGCGTCTTCGGCAGAGTATGGCGGTCTGAGATGAGACGTGGTCCACGGTGGTCCCTTGCGTGGTGGCTGCTGCTGTCGCACCTGGCGGTGGGTGCTGGCGCCGTCGTGGCCCTGCTACTCACCGGAGTGCTCGATCGCGACCTCCGCTGGCAAACCCTAAACGCACTAGAGGCACAGGCACACGTCTGGTCGCTCTCCATTGGCAGACAGGTCAGCACGCAGGACCGTCCATTGTCGGAGGTCGCCCAAGACCTGCGGCCCGACCTCGCGCAGGCCCGACGCCGCACCCTGGTCGGCCTGCAAATCGTTGATCTCAACGCCAACGTCGTGGCGAGTGGTGGAGCGGCCAACGACACCTGGCTGGGGGACGCCGCCGAGGTCCGAACCGCTCTTTCCGGGGAGATTGGTCGATCGTCGCGCCCCAGACCGTCCTTGCAACCCCGACAAGATCTTCCGTTGGACGGCCCGAGTCGGTTCGGGGACGTTCGGTTGTTTGTCGCGGTGCCGATCGTCGTCGACGATGCCATTGTCGGCGCGGTTGTCGTCAGCCGCACACCCCGTGCCCAGGTCCAGGCACTCGTTCAGATCGGCTCACCCTTGCTCTGGCGGCTGCTCGCGATCGCCGGGTTTGCGGCGGTCGTTGCATTCACAGCGGGCCATTTTGGTAGTCGCTCCTTTCGACGACTCGCGCGCGCTGCTCGCTCGATCGCGGGCGGGACGTCGCATCCATTCGAGTGGCGCAAACTTCGGCGGTCCCGCGTTTCCGAGGTTGCGGCGGTGGCTGGGGTCGTCGAAACGATGGGCCGTAGACTCCGGCATCGCATGGATGGCGCTGAGGCGTTTGCGGGCAACGCCGCCCACGAGTTTCGCACCCCTATAGCCACGTTGCGCGGCACCCTAGAACTCATGCGGGACGACGCCGCCATGCCGGCCGAGCAACGCGAGCGTTTTTTGGCCAACGGCATCGCCGAGTTGCACCGACTAGACGCGCTGGTGGGAGGCTTGCTGGATCTGGGGCGCGCCGAGCGTCTGCCAGCCGACGAGACCGTTGATCTCGACGCGATCCTCGTGCACCTCACCACGCCCAACGGAGTCCCAGTAGACGGATCCGCCGGATTCGTTCTCGGCAACCGAGCCGCTCTGGAAACCGTGGTCGGTAACCTTGTTGACAACGCGAGGCAGCATGGCGGCGCGCACGTCGAAGTCCACGCGTGGCACAACCCGACGCAAGCCGGATTTGACGTGATCGACGACGGTCCGGGCATTGACGCCGCCAGTGAGGCGCGCTTGTTCGAACGGTTCTTCACCACCGACCGCAGTCAGGGCGTGGGTCTGGGACTCGCAGTGGTCCGCGGTCTGGTCCACGCTCATGGCGGCGAGATCCATGCGCACTGCGAGCCCGGCCGAACCCGATTCTCCGTGACGCTTCGTCGTGAAGAGACTCCGCTAGCCAAACACGGACGCGAACATCTCGTCGTTGAATCCAACGAGTAATGTCTTGCCGACCCGAATCGTCGGCGCCCGGAGATTTCCGGTCGGTCCTAGCATCGCGTCGACCGCGTCGTT
>JAESSZ010000701.1 GCA_016763875.1 Nannocystaceae bacterium | reverse complement strand
TGTCCGTACTGCGCCCGTGGGCACGAAACCGTGGCCGAGGTTCGCAAACAGTACGGCGACAAGATCCGATTCGCGTACAAACACAGCCCGCTGTCGTTCCATAGTTTCGCGTTTCTCGCCGCGCGCGCCTCAGTGGCAGCGCAACGGCAGGGCAAGTTCTGGGCCTTCCACGACGCGTTGTACCGCCGCAGGGCCAAGATCAACGAAAAGGTCCTGTTGGAGGTCGCCAAAGAGGCCGGGCTGAACATGAAGATGTTCCGCGCGCAGCTCAGCGATCTGGAACTCGACCGCCAGATCGAAGAAGACCAGCGCCTCGCTTCATCGTTGGGCGTCCGCGGCACGCCGGCCTACTTCATCAACGGTCGTCCGTTGGCTGGCGCGCAACCTGAGATTCAGTTCCGCTTGCTCATCGAAGAGGAACTCGAACGCGCCCAGTCGGCACTAGAGAGCGGCGTCGCGCCCGCAAAAATCTACGACACGCTCATCCATCAGCCGTTGGACTGAGCGTTTCCGATCGGCACTGGACGCAGACGTGCTCGCCAGCACGGCCTGGGCAAACTCAGGTTCTCGTTCGCTGGGCAAACTGCGCGACAAACGGCTGTGCCGCTTGGCGTGAAGTTCAATCGTAACGACGACTCGCCAAATCCGTATTGCTAGTCCCCGCAGCACGCGGGGGTGCACTACGATGAGACCATCTCGACGGTAAAACGCTCCGCGCGAGCGACCGCCGCGACGATGTTCCCCAGCAACAGGTCCCCACACACGAGCCAACTATGGATGAGAAAGCGGATGAGAAAGTGGATGAAAAAGTCAGCAACGTTTCGATGTTCCGTGCCGTGTTTATTGTCGCTGGCGCGCTCTCGATGGCAGGCTGTGCACCGCCGCCAGAGTTTGGCGCCGACACCGCGGACGATGGAAACGGGGACTCGATGGGCGATGGGGGCGGTGCAGCGTTGGATCTCACCCGCCTCGACCGAGGCGCCGAGGGCCCCTGTGGCTACCCGACCGGAGGCTCCAAAGGCTACGGCACCGGCGTCGGCAAGCGCTTCGAAAACAGCGCGCAGTTTCCCCTGTCGCTATGCGACGGCTCAAGCCTAGAGATCGGGGACTTCTTCTGCCAACGCGACGACGCGTACGGCGAGCACAACCGCGGCATCTTGATCAACATCGGCGCGGGCTGGTGCGGGCCGTGTCAGGACGAGACGCTGGAGTTCCCGGAACTGTACGAGGAGTACCACGACAAGGGTATCGAGATCGTTCAGATCCTGTTCCAGGATTGGGTCGCGCAGACGCCCACCAAAGCGTTCTGTAGTGACTGGGCTACGGGTAACTGGACCGCCGAGGGCGGCGGCATGCAGGACGTGGGAATCCGCCTGGAATACCCGGTCGCAATCGACCAGGTTTCGGACTGGACCTCCAAGTACCTCGCCGACCCGGAGTCGGCGGCCCCGGTCAACATCCTGCTGGATGCCAACGGCAACATTCGCTGGAAACTCGAGGGACAAAAACCCGACCTCGCGGTGCTGCGCACGCAGTTTGATCTTGTCATCGCCGATCCTTACGGAGACGACTAACCGATGCGTAGACATCTTTCGCTTGCTCTCTCCATCGGGATCGCGGGATGCGCTGGCGGCACCGCAAGCACTGGCGCCAGCCAATCACCCGCGGCGGGCGCCCTGGACATCTCACTCCCGGACACCAACGGCGACATCATCTCCCCCGTTGCCAAGCGGGACGACGACGTGTTCATCCTGGCGTTCTGGGCCACGTGGTGCCAGCCCTGTCAGCAAGAGCTGACCAAGATGAGCGGCATGTACGACACGATGAAGGATCGCGGCCTGGAGATCTACGCGATCAGTATTGACGGCCCCGATACTGCATCGCAGGTCGTACCGTGGGTCACCCGCGAGTCGTATCCGTTTCCGGTCTTGCTCGACCGCGAAACCCAGGCACTCACGCGCTTCAACCCACGCGGCGACATCCCCTACTACGTCGTGCTCGATGCTTCGGGTCGGGTTCTCAAGGACCACCAGGGTTACATGAGCGGCGACATGGATGAGCTCGAGACATTCCTCGACGGGGTCCTGCGAGCGAGCGATTGAAGGTCTGGGTCCTTACGGCGTGGGCGATTGGCGCTCTGGCGCCCGCCCTTGCGACGGCTGGCGAGGACAACCCTCGCCCGTACTTGGGCGTCACCGCGGTTGAACCCGCGGCGGTTGAACCGGTGCCGCCGGAAGTCACCCTCGCCCCCGTTGCGACCCCGGCGAGTGAGCCGCCTGAGACCGAGGCTGACGCACCACCGCCAGGGCCCGCGCCCAAGATCACAGCCAAAGCCAAAGCCACTGAGCCAGCCACTCCACGGAAGCAGAAGAGGAACCTCCGGATCCCCGCGATTCCCATGGGTAAGTACCGGGTGCAGACGTGGGTTCGCAACACGCTGTTCACCGAGTACTACCGCGAGAACTACAACACGCAGGACTCCGACGACAATTTCGTAAGTCTCGTCAACCGGCTCAACGTGGGCGCCGACACGCGCCTCGACAAGGTCACGCTCGGCACGCAGGTTCGACTAGACGGACAGAAGATCTGGTTTGTCGGCGGGCAGGACTGCTCGGGCGACTGCGTCCCGGTCGGCGATGACATTCGCCTTGAGCGCGTCACCCTGCGCGCAGACACCAAACACGTCAGCGTGTATGCGGGCGACTTCAACGTCAACTTCGGCCGCGGCATGGGATTGTCGGTCCGCAAGATCGACGAGATCGGCGTGGACGCGACGATCAAGGGTGGACGCGTCGACTTTCGCAGCAAGCCCGTTCGGGCGACGGCCATCGCCGGGTTCGGCAACCGCCAAAACTCCGACTTCGCAACCCGCCAGTTAATCTCAGACCCCGGGTATCCGGCAAAGTCGTACACGTTTGCCCCCGATACCGAGGACCGGTTTTGCAACGTCAGCAACGCCATCGATTCCGAGGTCGGCAATCCGTTCTGGTCGGTCTGCTCCGACCTCATCGCGGGCGGTCGCGTGGAAGGGACGCTGCCGGGCAAGGTCGAACTGGGGACGCACTATGTCTACCTAGACTTCGGCGATGAGATCACCGCGGGGGTTATCGACGAGCATCTCCACCTGATAGGCGCGGACATCGGCCGGGCGCGCATCGCTAAGGTATGGGACGTGTTCCTCGGCGGCTCGGGCGTCATCCGCAACCCAAACCTCAAAGGCACCCCACTGGCGTCGCAGGGAGGCGAAGGCTACGCGCTGTATCTGTCGAATGTGATCGTCAAGGACACGACGACCGTCCTCGTCGAGGCAAAGCACTACTCGGACTACCTGGTGGCGCTCAATCAGAGCTCGCTGCTGCAATACACCGAAAACCCCACGCTGGAGCGCGAAGACCAGCAAGTCCCCGGCAACCAAAACGCGACGGGCGGCCGGGTTCGTGTTGACCACACGTGGCGCGGTCCGGGCATTACGCTGTACGCGAACTCGCTGGAGTACATCTACTCCGAAAACGTCGGGTTTTCGCAGTTCGAAGAGGACAGTCGGCTCGCGACCCACAACTACGGCGGCGTCATCTGGCGCAAGCCAAAGTCTGACTTCGTGCTTCAGGCTTCTGGCGGCTACCGTCACGAACACTACCTCAAGCGTTTCGAAGACGACCCCCTCAAGCGCCGCTTCCCGCATGCGGAGATCTACATGTCGATCCCACTGGGCAAGAGCAAGGGCGGCCTAACGCACGCACTGTCGCTGCGTGGCGAAGGACGCTACGAGAACTTCGTGACCCAGGGAAGCCGTGAAGACTTCTTCCGCGGGCTCTTTCTCATCGGGTACAGCCTCAGCCCCTGGTTCTCGATCTCTTTCTTGCAGGGCGTGGATACCGAGCAGCCGACCCCCGAGGGCGAGCCGTCGCTCACGAGCGAGCGCTGCCGCCCTGGCGCCGCGAGTACCTGCCGTCCGCACCTGTGGCCCGACATGCAGGCTCAGATCAACTTCTTCAACTCCAGCTTCATTCGAATCTTCGCGGGACGCCAGGTGGGTGGGCGTGTGTGCGTCAACGGCTCGTGCCGCACGCTGCCCGACTTCGAGGGCGTGCGCTCTGAACTCGTCTTCAGCTTCTGATGCTTCGTCCATGGTAGGCATCGCTCACCGGTGCCCGACGTACGACCCGACCTCGACGCCCTCCTCGCGCTCGAT
>JAESSZ010000700.1 GCA_016763875.1 Nannocystaceae bacterium | reverse complement strand
GCAGAGCACGGCAGTCTGGAGCAGGGTCTTTGGCTGGGTACTGAGGGGCAACATAGTCACGGTAACGGCCCCAGGGTGCCGAAGGCTGCGACGACCTGCTTGATGAGCGTCGCTGTCTGCTTGTCCAACTTCCCGTCGATGGAGGTCAGCTTCAAGCTGCCGAAGCGCCTCGCCTTGAACGCCTTCACGGCCAAGGCCAACGGCCATTCAAATCGGCCATTGAACCTCCCCGACGGTCCCGCCGGAACGGCATAGCCGATCCGCCGAAGATCGCCTTGTAGCTCCTCGACGATATTCCCGGACACCTTCGGGTCCGCGACCAGTTTCATTCCCCCCCAGACAGACTTGTCATCTCGGTCCTTCGCGCGAAGCTGCTTGTCTGGGAAGGCCTCGAAGAATCCGCCGTACATATCTGTCGGGTTGTGTGTGCTCTCAGACTTGAGAGCACCTCCTGCCTTCTCTAGCCCAACCCAGTCGAACTGCGGGCCCGGGCATGACACGAGCCGGGAGTTGGGGTGAAGCATATTCCCCCAGTCAGCGGCCGGCTTGATGTTGTCAATCTCCAGGTTGCTCTTCCTGCGAAATCCGGGCAACTCTTTCTTGCGTATCGTCCGGACCTCGCCATGGCCAAGCACGTTACGCACGTCGATCCCGAAGTGCTTTACGATCGACGAAGCAAGGTCGATCATCGCAGTCATCTGTGCGTCTTGAAACTCGGTGTCATTCTTGTGATGGACATGCTCGATCCCGATCGCGCGGTTGTTCATCGTACCGCTACCGCGCCAGCTCGAACCTCCCGCATGCCCCACCGCGACGTTGTTGACCGCCATTTTCACTACGTGGCCATCGTAGTCGACGATATAGTGGATGCCCTTCCAGTTTGCCTTGGTTCGCGCCGCGTTTCTGAACGGCTTGAGAAATGTGTTGAGAGCACCGCCGATACTTGCAGGAGGATCGGGATTGGACGGAACGCTGCCGGTTTGATGTAAGACGAGGTGGGTGGGCGTCCCGCTCGCGTACTTGTAGTCGTCCGATGCAGGAACGATGTGGTCGACGGTTTTGCTTGAGCTTCGGAAGCGACGCAGCCAATCAGGCCTCCAATCGATCTCCAGATGGCGGAGTTCGGTCGTTCCGTCCGGCGGCAGGAGGAACACCTGCCCTGGTGCTGGTCGAAGTCCCTCCGAATGGACGACCGCCACCTCGTCGAGGACTCTCCTGATGCGGCCGCTCTTTGTCTCGATCTCTTTGGTCCGACACCGGATGCGGAGATCTTGAACCTGATAGTCGACCCAATCGTAGCGCTTAAAGGGGGGGGTCTCAGTATGCACGGTTCGGCCCGAGTGAGGGCCTGCGGGTCCGGTGCTGCGACGTAGGTCTCCGTTGGGGAACCGGAGGACGAGGTCGAAGTCCTTGCCAGCGTCCAACTCATCCAATCCTAACTGAATCGAGCGATGCTGCCGAACCGGTTTTCGCTCGTTGCTGGGGGGCCACACGACCACGCCCCCGTCTTCAATCTCCACGAGCACACCCCGCATGATGACGTTCTGGAACTCGCTCCATCGTACAATCGGACGGCCGTCGTCGTCGTGCCCTGGCTTCCAAAAGCGCATCGCCCAGTCGACGACGGTTCCGCCACTACGCGCCGTTTGAAATGCATTCTTCTTCCCCATGCAACCGTCCCTGCCTATTCGTCGTCCGTAAGCTCGTCGACGACCAGCACCGACTCGTCGCCCATTGGAGGATCTTCAACATCGTCTTCGTCGGGCTTGTCGGGGATCGTTCCTGTTCGGTTCCACTCTTCCAGGAGACTCGCAATGTGGGCCACCTGACCGGTCGGAACAAGATCCAGCGCGTCCTGAAAGTCGAGCACATTCGAGCGAAGCTCGTCATGCCGATCAAAACCGAGGTTACTCAGCAGAACCCTAGTCTCCGGCTCGTCCGGCTCGCCGACCTTCGCAAGACGATGCTGCGAGGTGTAGGAGAAGTCTCCCTCGTCGGAATGCCGCCATTCGAGTGTCACCTCGTCTTCGAGTGCGAAGGCCGATACGGTGAAACGTCCATCGGAACCCGACGACCCGGTCAGCTCTGCTTCGCCACTTTGCAGTCGGTACACCGCGTTGGCAATCGGGTTGCCAGTGGCATCGCACAACGTGAACGAGACGAACAGACTCCCGATATTGCTCACAGGAATGGCATGATGTCGGTGCCGACTCCTGGCTCCGTAGATCGAGTCTCCTGCGACGTCGTCGTTTGCGAGGTCGGGAGTATGGTCAGTCCTGTACGCTAGTAGGTCGACTCTCCGGTTGCGGGGATTCCTCGTGTTGTCCCCGACTGCTTCGCGTGGCCACAACTCTCCACACGCGATCAACGGCGGATCACAGCGCCCGACCGATTTCTTGAGCGGTTCGAGCTCCGGGGTATCCATCCCCAGGTGCTCCGCGAGCGCACGATCGTAGAGGTCGTATACTGCTTCCCAATCCGCCGCAATTATTGGCCCCTTCTCCTTGAGGGCCTTGTCGAACTCGAAATTGTATGTCCGACGGAATTCGGCGAGTGCGTCGACGGTTGCCTGGCCGAGGTCACCGTCAACAGTTCCCGGGTGGCAGGCCCAACCGATCATCTCCGTCGCCCAAATAAGTACCTCCTGGACATCGGCGATCGTGTCATTTTCAACGCAATGCGCGGCCCAGTCGGACCGTTGGCCCGCGACATACAGGTTGACATTCTCCGCCCGTCGACGTGAGAGTTTTTCGTTGAATACCTTATCCCCTTTGCTGTCGGAATGACCCGCGATCAGCAGCACCAGGTTCTCTTCGGACGCTACAATGAAATCCATGATCGCGGCGACGACAACGAGTCCGGTCGCAGTGTCCTCAACATCGATATCGCCCTCCTCGTGCCTTCGTCCGGGAAGCATGATCTCGCGATCATATCCAAAGCTGATATCCTCAACGCTCACCGCGTGTTCCGGTGGGCGAAGGACGACGATCCTATACTTGACCCCGGCTGAAATCTTGACAGGACCAGCGGTTCCACCCGCGCGCACAGAGACTGAGATGCGGCGCCTAGCAGAATCAGAGCCAATCATCTTCACCCCGTATCCCAGTTGGCCACTTCCGCAGTGCAGCGATTCTGCTTCGTACGGAGCAATGAGCCATATCGCGGTCAAGTGTCCACGAGCCACGCAGCGTTGGCAAGCCTCTGCGGCGAGAGGTCGTTGACCCGCGGGCTCCCCGACCTCCGGGACGTTCACCTGGACAACACCCAGATCACGCGCGCGGAGTTCAACAGCGCCCCGCTCACCGCGAGCGCGGAACGCAGCGGGGGCGAAACGCTACTGAATGCAAGTATGCTGATAGATGACACAATCGGGTAGAGCGCGCTGGAGTTTCTTGACTCCAGCGTCCGTGACGCTTGTCTCGCTAAGCCCAAGTTTCTCGAGTTTATGGAGCCCCGCAAGCTCCGCGATGCCAGCGTCCGTGATCGCCTTGGCGCCGCACAGATCAAGTAGCTTGAGATACTTGAGATCTGCGACCAGCTTTAGAGTCTCGTCAGTAATGTCGGCGTCGAAGAGCCGAAGCCGACGAAGATACTCGAACTCAGCAAGATGAACGACATCCGTGTCAGTCGTGCCAAACGGGCGCATCATGCTCTTGGTCGACCTCTTCTCGAAAATGCTGCAAATCAGTATTCGCCCGTCGGAGTCCAATACGAGTGGGGGCACCTTGCGCACCTCTCCGGAATACGCGGCCGGAGCGACCTGCTCGCGTCCTTCAGCCGGGGTCGACACCAGCTCCGGCTTGTCCGCCGTCGGTCTGCACGCACCCGTCGAAACGACGAGCACCGCGCTCAGTTGACCGAGCGTGCATAGTCGCCGCTTGCGGCGTGGAGCGCG
>JAESSZ010000699.1 GCA_016763875.1 Nannocystaceae bacterium | reverse complement strand
GCCGCAAAAGCGACGGGCCAAGCGATCTTCTGGACACGCACAGGAATGGCGAGGCTCCACGCAAGCTGGACTCGCGTGGCCTTGATTCGTTCGTCGGGAATGACCCGTCGCAAGGCGGCGTCAGCGAGCCCCGCCGCGGCTTCGGACTTCCCGTGATTCTTGCGCCGCGGTCGCCAAGGGGGCCGATAGCCCTTGGTTCCGGACCAACTGGCTCGCTTGCCGCCGGACTTGCCGCCGGACTTGCCGTCGGTACCGTCGCCAGACTTCGCGTACTTGGACACCGTTGGCGACCAGCATGCCATGGTTGGCTGATGGTGTGCGCTGCTCTCGTGGCCGTGGGGTGCGCGCCCCGAGTCGGTTGGCAACGCACCGAGACGCGCGCGTGCGCCCCCCACACCCAGGCGGTGGTGTGTCTACAGGCTGAGCCCGACCGCGCTGTGACGTTCGGCGTCGGGGGAGCGACGGTTGTTCCCGGAGAGTGCGTGCTCGCGCCCCACTCGCGTGCGTCCGGGAGTTTGCGGGTGACGGTCGATGACGGCCGCGGTGAACCCGTCGTGCATCGGGTCCGTATCGCCCGTTGGGCGCGCACGGTTGTGCTGCTGGACGCGGACGGGGCGTTGTCGGTGGTCTCGCGGGAGGCTTGCGACGCGTCGGTGCCCCAGTAGGGATGCTCTCGTCGGCTCATCTTCGTTGACCGTGCCCTGCATGCTGACAAGACGCGATCGAGCGTCGCCTACACCGGGGGCTGAGGACCATCAGCAGCAGCCAAGTCCATGAGTCCCTGCCACCGCTGACATTGCAAGACGATGCCTCGGGACGCTCGGGCGGGGTTGGGGTCGACGGCGTCTTCGGTGGGGGCTCGGCTTTGCTGGACGCAGCGCGCGCCTTGGATCGATTGGATCGATTGGATCGATTGGGTGGGCTCGGAGCCCGGTGCAGCGTCGTCTCCATGATCCCCGGTCCGCCCCGCCAGCGGACGTGCAGTGTGTCCGCGCTTTCGCAGCGCACTTCAATGGCTCCCTCCGCGCAAACTCCCGGGTCGATCAGTCTCTCGGTGGCCTTGACCCAGTCGTTCCCGGCGGTGCAGTCCACCCAACGTGAGGTGCACAGTTCGACGTAGGTGACCGTCGCGCATTGCTGCACACCACCAGTGAGATTGACCTTCATCGCGTATGGCCCCGGGTCCCACGGGTCCTCGGCCATCCCTTCCCATTGACCGATGCATGGCGACAGATTCGCATCCGAGGCGCGGGCCCCTTGCGGGGACAGCACGAACATGAGGCCCACGATCACCGACGCACCATGGCGTCGCAGACGAGAGGGTAACTTTAGCAAGGAGGCATCTCGGGAAGACAGAGGGTACCGCCAACGCAGCCAAAAACCGGACACGTTCTCAGTTGGTGTGAGCGCCGCGAAACTTGGGTGGTGAGAGTATTCTACCCTTTGCGCGGCTGGTGGTCGTTGGAAGTCGACGCCCGACCCAGGGTGCGAATGCCGTCTTCCCCGTCGGGCACGACTATGAATCCGCGATCAGGATCGAGCATTGTTCGCAGACCCGGCGACCGTATCGAGCGACCAACACGCCATCGCAGGCTGGACATCGTGACGGCGACTGGAAGTCATCTACACCGACGTCTTGGCACTCGAGACCATTCGCCACGCGCGTGGCAACACATCGCACCGGTCGCTGCTACATTCAGACGTCGATGGCGACTTCAGGATCCCCGGGTGCGAACCTTCAAGAGGCTGCCACCAACTTTGCGGGACCTGCTCGCCGCTATTGCGCGTTTGTCGAGACGATGGCCAACGTAGCGCCCGAACAACGAGTGTCGGAGGCGGTCCGACTGCTGTCGGACCTCATCAGTTCAGCAACCGAGCTGCCACGCCACGTCGACGTAACGGACGCGGAGGTCGAGGGCGTGAAGGCGCCAAAGTTCGACCTCGATGCCGTGGACTTCTACTACGAGGTCTTCGACCCGTTCATCCGTGACGAACTGGTCGTGGGCTCGCTCTCCGATGATCTGGGTGACATCTACGAGGATCTCCGCGAGGGCATCGATCTACTGGACAGCGGCCACGCCTGCGACGCCATCTGGCACTGGAGATTTCACTACGACAATCACTGGGGCGACCACGCCGTGGATGCACTGCGGGCCCTGCACCGCCTCGACACGGGTCGAGGGCAGGACATCTCGATGGACCCGAAGAACAAGTAGTCGACCGTTGACCGGCGACGCCACGACTACGTGCTCGGACCGAATCACGCCATGCCTCGTTGCCCATTGTTCTTCCGTGACACGGGCCTTCCGAGTACCGTCAACGGCTCGACACTACTCGGGCCTGGATCCCGTCAAGGATGAAGCCCGACGACAGCTCGCGTCCGTCGCGGTATCGGGTGACGAGCTCCCCGGCGGAGGTCAGGACGCGCTCAGTCGGCGGCGAGGATGGCTGGCTGTTCTCGTGGATGCTGTTGACGTGTGACGCCGCGGGCAGCGAACTGACGCCACGGAGGTCGAGCGACCAAGTGGGGAACGCCGTGGAACGCCACGGGCTGACCAGCGGCGGGAAATCGAGGGAGACGAGCGTCCCTTCGTCGTTGAACGACAGCATGCCGTGCCCCAGGACCGGGTCGACTTCGGGCCGCGCTTGGCCCAGAGCGAACGCCTCCCAATGCCCTCCACCTGCATTGGCGAAGTAGAGATCCACGCGGTGGACCTCGCCGGCGAGTCCAACCAAAGAAACCGAAGCGGTGAAGCTCGACGTACCGGATGGATTCACGGGGTCGAACGGCGCGCCTACCGGGGCCTCGCCGGAGTCGAGATTGGCTCTTAGCCACACCGCGCGGGTGGGGACCACTGGCGCGGGGTCGTCCTCCATCATCACTGCGCCGAACGCGAAGTCGTCGGAGTTTCGACCGAGGATCGCCGCACCATCCTGTCGAATGACGAGCCCGTCGTCATCGTGCGTGATCGTCAACGCCATGACGGGGGTTGCCTGGCCGTCGTCCAACACCCAGATAGAACCCTCACCGCAGACCTCGATGTCGATCCCTTCGGGGCCGAGCGGCATCGGTTCAGGGTCCACGTCTTGCTGCGGGCACTGTCGTGATTCGGGAGCGGTATCCGATTCCTCCGTAGGAACCTCGATCAGACACCCAGACATCGACAATGCTAGGGCGACGAAATGCTGACGGTTGTTCATCGTGCACGATACCGAGCACGAGCCATGCCACGCGACGAACGTGCCAGCGCGAACCTGTCCCGGTTCGGCGCGCCGGGTCCCCGAGGGGGCACGTTTTTACGCCCCACAAGAATCGAATCGGTGGGCGAGCACCGGTTCGCTG
>JAESSZ010000698.1 GCA_016763875.1 Nannocystaceae bacterium | reverse complement strand
TTCAGTTCGAGCCGCTCGCGTTTGGGCTCGAACGCTACCTTGCCGATGGGACCTACTCGGAGGTGGACTACCTCGGCAACGCGCTCCGCGAAGACGGGGCGATCATGCTTCCCGGTGAGGCCGAACCGCAGTCGTTCACCAGTTCGCGTGAAATGATGGAGCTCCTTGCGGGCAGCGATGGCGTGCGTCAGTGCCTGACAAAAAAGGGCGCCCAGTTCGCGATTGCGCGACCGCTGATCCCCAGCGACAACTGTTCGATTCAAAAAGTGATGGAGTCGTTCGATGCTTCGGACGGCTCGTGGCGCGACCTTGTGGCCGCAATAGCTCTCAGCCCGGGTTTCCGGTCCATTCGAGTGGAGTCGTAGCCAATGCGATATCGCAACGTGATGAGTCGACGCGCGCTTCTTCGAGGCGCAGGCACCATTGCCATCGGGATGCCGTTCCTGAGTTCGATGCACAGTGGGAGCGTGTGGGGGGCAAGCGGCGATGTGCCCGAACGCGCGTTCAACCTGTTCTTTGGGTTGGGCTTTCCGACACCGCTGCAAACAGAGGGTTTCGGTGGTCCCATGGAGCCGCTCGCGGAAGTCGGCGACAAAATGCTCGTCGTCCGTGGGGTTGACCATGTTCGCGGGGACATCGGTGGGGCCAACGCGCACTACGATGGCGCGACGACGTCGTTCAACGCGATCCCGTCTGAGGGCGAGGTGCAGGCGGGCGGCCCGTCTCTGGACCAGATCCTCCGTCGGCAGATGTACCCGGAGGGGCTCCCCACTGGGGTCATCCCGACACTGTTGGCCGGGACCTGGTTCCGCCGCAGTCGGCCTGGGCGTTATATCCACTCTTGGAACGAAGATGGATCCCCCGCTGACCTTCCCTACGAGCGCGCGGACGAGTTGTTCACGCGGATCTTTGGCGAGGGCAAGGTTGGCGAGTTGACGCCGGAGCAAGAGCGGCGACTCCGTTACCGCCGAAGCATCTTGGACTCGGTGGTGGGGCAGTACCAACACCTCAAGAGCGACGCATCCAAGCTCGGGACCGAGTCCAAGGCCCGGATCTCCGACCACCTCGACAACATTCGCGAGCACGAGTTGCGAGTGTTTGGCGATGGCCCCGACTGCTCCATTCCCAATGAGCCGGGTGCCTCGGCCGTGCCTCACGGTGCGGTGGCCGACCCGGACGGCGAAGGTGTCGACCTCACGGTGGCGCAGTTGACCACCGAGTGGCGGCTCATCGCTGACCTGTATGTCCTTGGTGTGCAGTGTGACCGGGTCCGCTTTGGCGGACTGACCTACCAAGCCGCAGGTGAGCGAATCCGCCTGACGGGCGACTACACGTACAACGGGCAGTTGATCAACTCGTTCGACGACATGAGTAATCTTGGCGCCAGTGGCTCAAGTGGGTGCGCGCACGAGTACTGGCACCAGTTCAATGAGGGTGCGGCCAATGAGCAAATGCGCGCGCACATTCACATGACCATGAACGAGATTACCTACGTGCTCAAGGCTCTAGACAACCCGGCGTACGCGGACTCTAACGGCGGCACGATTCTTGAGAACTCACTCGTTTCGATCTCGACCGAGAGCGGCGACGGCCGACACAACGACGTCAACCGCGAGTTGTCGGGCATCTTCCACGCGTTCTCTTCTGGTTGCGGTCGACTGGCGACCGGAAGCATCATCGATGCCGATGCCGAGGGGATCGATGTCTACAACACGATCGTTCGCGAGGCCTACAACCTCGACTACAAGATCGGGCCCGCAGAACGGGCCGTACAAACCGTCGCCGGGGTCCTTGCCTAGCCCTGCGGGGCGACGGTGTTCTTGAGGCCGAACCCGGTCATGTCGGAGTAGGTGTATGGGCTGTTGAGCCCGTCCACGGTGTCGAACGAGCCCGTGACCGCGTCGACCCGGTACGCCCGGGTATCGCGGGATGCACCCCAGATGTAGCCCTCGAAGTCGATGCTCGTGCCGTGGATGACCGAGTCGATCGGGTGCGTGACCTCCAAGACCAAACTCTCGAGATTGACGCCGCGGATGTTGGCCTGGCCCGCGAGCCAAAGGTGGGTTGAGTCGGCCATGCACCCGCGCGTCGTCCCCCCGGTGTCGCCAGCGGTTTCGAAGGTACCGGTTGCGTAGTCGAAGCGAGCGACGCCGTCGTTGCCGCATAGCCAGGGGCGATCACTGCCGTCCACGGCCATGCCGTAGCTCCACATCGCTTGCGGCCAGACCTCGGCGGTGAACGTGACTTTGTCGACGCGGACCAGGTAGCCGCCGTTGCCCAGTTGGCTGATCCAGAAGTTGCCTGCTGAGTCCGATGCACCGCCGTAGGCCCCGTAGCCATCGGACTTGACCCCTTGGACCGTGGTCGTATTGATGATGACGCCAGTTTCGCCGTCGACCAAGATGGCGTCGAGTGTGGTGCCGCCGTTGTAGCCCGCGGTCCAAAGGTGCTCGTCTTCCCACGCGCAGTTCGACTCGTTCCACACGCCAGGCGCCCACGCGACCGGTCGTTGCGAGTTGTAGTCCATGTTGGTGGACCACGCGAGGCAGCCATCCATCCCGAACTCGTAGACGTCGTTGGGGCCAGTGGACGTGTTGAGAGGGTCGGCGCAGCCCCATGCGTGGTACTTCGTGACACCGCCGCTGCGGTTGCCTACCGCGACGTGCCCCGACAGTGCGACCGATGTTCGCGACGGGTTGCCTGGGGTATCCCGGGTGACGTAGCGCCCCTCTTCGACGAGCGTCTGCGTATTGATCTTGGAGATCGTGGACTCGGGACTGTTGGCGATCCAGATGTACGAGAAGTCCTCGCCGACCCCGGACATCATCCCGTCGCAGTTTTCGAACGTGTCGTTGGTACCCACGTCGAACAGCGGAGGGGGAACACCACTGTCGTCGTCGGCGTCGGCATCACCGTCGGCATCGGCATCGGCGTCGGCATCGGCATCGGCATCACCGTCGGCATCGGCATCGGCATCACTGTCTGCATCACCGTCGGCATCGGCATCGGCATCACCGTCACCGTCCGCTGTGAGTCCGGAGATACCGCTGTCGGTGCCGCCGCTGTCGTCGGCAGCACTCGAGGTTTCGTTGCCGCACGCGCTGCCGCCAACGAGCAGGCCAAGGGTCGTGAAGAGGAGCGAAGTCTTGGTCGTGATCATCGGGAAGCGCCGTCCGGATTTGGACCGCTCTGGCGGTCGAAAGCGTGATTGGAGTATCACAGAAAAGTAAGTGAACGCACACGTTTTTCCGAGCGCTGTGAAGCGCGGATCCGAGGGTCGGCCATAAACGGTGGCAACAGCGACGGTAATCGCGACCTCTGTTCGGTACCGCGTGCTTGTCCTAGCAGAATAGGAAACCGGTAAAACTAACCTTAGAGAAAGGGCCGCGGATGGCGCTGTGGGCGAAAACACGCGCGAACGTGGGTGCGGAGCCGGATTGGCTGCAGCGGGTGACATCGACAACGCGCGCTGTCTCTTGAGGTCAGCGTTGCTCTCGTTCCGTTCACGTCACGGCCGGTTCACACCAATGTCACGCGGGCTGTCTACCTTCCCGGTAGACCACGATGTCCTGTCGAACCTCACTCGCTTCGGTCTCGCTTGCCTTTGTTCTCCTCGTGCCCGTTGTTGCACACGCA
>JAESSZ010000697.1 GCA_016763875.1 Nannocystaceae bacterium | reverse complement strand
TTGTTTTATTAAGTCGTCGAGTTAAAAATTGGTCGGCTTCATTTAACAGCAGCACCGGTGGATTGTCAGTCCGGCGGACAATCCGTTCGCGAGCGGCGGCGGCCGACCCGAGATCTATGCGTGGGGACTCAGAAATCCGTGGCGATTCTCGTTCGATCGCGAGACCGGCGAGCTATGGCTTGGCGACGTGGGCCAAAATCTCTGGGAAGAAGTCGACGTCATCCAGCGTGGTGGAAACTACGGCTGGAATATCCGCGAGGGCAGCGGCTGCTTCGGCGAGGACACCTGCGCCACCGCCGATCTCGTTGCCCCCGTTGTGCAGTACCGCAACCCGGGTAGCGCCTCGGTCATTGGCGGCTACGTCTATCGCGGCAACGAGATCCCCGAGCTCGCGGGCCGCTACATCTACAGCGACTTCTATCTCGGCACGACGTGGTCCGTTCGGCAAGGCGAGACCCCCGTCGTGGTCAACCGCGGCGATGCACGCCGATTCTCGACGTTCGCACAGGATGCCGCGGGTGAACTCTACGGTCTGGCGTACGGCGGCGGCGTCTACAAGATGGTCGCCGCCGCACCGCACCAAGGACCTGCGTTCCCGGTCCTATTGTCGCAAACCGGCTGCGTCTATCTCAAAGACCCCAAAGCGGTGCCACCGGGGGCCATTGCCTACGAAGTGAACGTGCCGTTCTGGTCCGACGGTGCGGAGAAACAGCGCTTTATCGCAGTTCCCCCCAACACGACCGCGGAGGTCGAAGCGGACGGCGATCTTACCCTGCCCGAGGGGACGGTCCTGATCAAGAGTTTCGCCGCCGCCGGCTCTCTCATCGAAACCAGATTGCTGGTCCGCCACCCCGACGGATGGGCCGGGTACAGCTACGCCTGGACCGCGGACGGTTCCGACGCCGAAGTCGTGTTCGACGGTCGCGTGACGGGGGACTGGCTCTTCCCCGATGGTCAGGCCTGTAGCTTCTGCCACAGCAAGGCCGCTGGTGGCTCACTTGGTCTCGAGGTCGGTCAGCTTACCGGCGACAGTCTGGCTGCATTCGTTCAAGCCGGAATCCTAGGGGCGGTCCCGGCGGGCGATCCGTTGCCCGACCCCAGCGGCAGCGCTGCGCTCGGCGAACGGGCTCGCGCATATCTGCACGTCAACTGCTCGCAGTGCCACCGAGAAGACGGGCCGCAGGGACGTGCCCGACTCGACCTCCGCTACGACATCGCCATGGCGGACACCGGCTTGTGCGACCGCGAGCCGCGGGCGGGCAACGCAGGCCTTGAGACCCCAGGTGTGTTGGTCGACGGCGATGCAAGCAGGTCAGTCCTTAGTGTGCGCATGCACTCTTTGGGGAGCGTCCGAATGCCGCCGATCGGCTCGCGAGTCGTGGATGACGAAGGATCAGCCGTGATCGACGCTTGGATCGCCGCTAGTCCGTGTCCGTGATTCGGGGCACGGCTGAAGACCTTTCGACGAGGTCTGTGCGTTGCTGAGATCCGCCGAGACTCTTGGCAGCCCATGACGAAAACACAGTTGCTGCTAGAGTCCGCCGCGACCTCCGATGAAGAGCGCCATCCTTCGTTGTCTCCCCCTGTTTCTGCTTCTGACCGCATGCGGCAACCAGCGCACGAAGCTGCCCGCAACCGAGTCCGCCCTGGACCTCGAGCGGGTGGTGCTCTACCGCAACGGTGTCGGCTATTTCGAACGCCACGGTGAGGTCGACGACGATGTCCTGCGCATTCGTGTGCGGCGCGATCAGATCGACGACCTGCTCAAGAGCCTGACCGTCATCGACAAGAACGGCCGTGCGCTCAGCATCTCGATGCCACTGGATCCCGAGAGTTGGGCGTCGGCTGCGCTGTCACGCTTGGCCCCCGGACGCGGGAGCCTGGCGGAGATCCTCGACGGTCTTCGCGGTACCGAGGTCGTGCTGCACACGTCCGGCGGGCGGGTCCGCGGCCGCCTCGTCATGGTCGAGCGCATCGTCAACGAGCCAGATCCCGATCGCAAACAGCGGGGCGACGGGCGCGACGAAACGTCCAGCCGCGACTGGAAGGTGACCCTGTTCGAAGGGGACCGCCTCAAGGTAGTGCGTTTGTCCAAAGTCACCGACGTCACGCTTGTGGACGGGGACCTCGCAATGCAGCTGCACCGCCGACTCGACGCCAGCGCGGGTGAAGGCATGTTCCAGCAGGTCGAAGTGACGATCCGTCTGACGGGTGCAAGCAGTCATGATTTGCGTGTCAGCTACGTTGTCGCCGCGCCCATGTGGAAACCGACCTATCGGGTCGTGCTGCCCAAGGACGGGAAAGGCGAGGCGCTGCTGCAAGGCTGGGCCGTCGTCGACAACACCAGCGGGGAAGATTGGACCTCGATCGACCTCTCGCTCAGCTCGGGCGAGCCCATTGCATTCCGATATGACTTGCACACCCCGCGCACGGTCACGCGCGCCGACCTCACGGTTGCTGGCGTCCGCAAGCAGGCGGTTGTCGCCGTGGGCGAGACCACGTGGCAGGAGGAAGACGAGGAGTCAAGCAAAGACGACGACATGCCGTACGAGGTCGACGGCATCGCCGCAGAGGCTGCCGACGAGACGGTTGCCAACGCCCCCCGCAGCAGGAGCCGCAAAAAAGCAGGGCGAGGTTCCGATCTAAAGTCAGCACCAATTGGTGGCTCGGCAGCTTTCGGTGCGCCGATACAAGCACAACCCGAGCCTGAGCCCGAGAGAATCGGTGTGGCCCAAGACGCACTGCGCCGCAGCACACAGGCTTCGGCGCGTGCCAAGCAGGTCAGCGGTCAAACGCGCTTCGAGTTGCAGGATGAAGTCACGGTGCCCAACGGTTCGTCGACGATGGTCGCGATCCTCAACGAGAGCGTAGAGGCCGAGGAGACGTTCTTGTTTCGTCCGGGCGGCGCAGGCTACGGCTACGAGTCCAACCCCTATCGCGTGGTCCGGTTCAAGAACACGACTGGGTTCGTGCTTGAGCCAGGCCCCATCAGCATCTACTCCGGAGGCAGCTTCGTCGGCGAAGGGCTCTCGGAGGCGGTGGGCGCGGGCACCAGCGCGACCATTCCGTTTGCGGTCGAGCCATCGATCCTCGTCAGCTCGACCCTGCGCCACGACGGAGGGGAGATGCACATTATTCGCATCGTGCGCGGTGTGTTGGAGGTCGAGAACTTCTCGCGTGCCGAAACCACTTGGACCGTGCGCGGACGCGACAAAACCGGCTACACCGTGCTGGTCCGCCAGCAGAAATCTGGTGGCAGCTACGTGCTCAAGAACCCACCAAAGGGGACAGAAACCCTCCCCAACGCGTATCTCGTGCCGGTTGTCGTGCCCAAGGGCAAGCTCACCGGCACGCTCAAGTTGGTCGAGGAGACGCCGTCGACAAGCACGCTTACCATTTGGGACAGCCGTGCCGTTGGCCTGCTCGACAAGCTTGTCGTGCATGCCTCGATCACCCCAGAGATACGTAAGAAGCTGCAGCCAGTCGTCGACCTTCGCCGCGAACTCGGCCGCATCGACACCCTGATCGCCGGTCTTCAGCAACAGAAGACTGAGGCAGATCAGCGTCTGGGCGAGACTCGTCGAAACCTCGACGCGATCAAAAAGGACCTGGCGGCTGGTGCGCTGCGCAAAAAACTTAGCAACCGCATGAGCGAGTTCTTCAAGCAAGGCAACTCTCTGTCGCGAGAGATCATCGAGCTGCAGAGCAAACGCCTGGAGAAGAAGATCGAACTTGAGGACACGCTGGAGAACCTGGATATTCGAGCGCCTTCGAGAGCCAACAAGGACGGAAAATCGGCGAAGTAGGCGCCGGTTCGCGCGAGATTCGGGCCTGTTCGTAAACGGCAGGTGAGCGGCGGCACAACGCTTCCCAAATCGGGTGGCGTCTCCACCACCGCCACGTCAAAACTACAGGGTGACTACGATCGTCATGCTGGTGCTTGGCGGCGCCTTCGCCCTAACCATCTTCGCGTACCTCACGGTCGAATCGGGTGGTACGGGGGAACTCGGCGCGGCGGCACCGACCCGTGTCAGGCAGCGGACGCTCGGCGCCAAGACCCGATGGCGGTAGCAAGTTCCTCTGGACCGCTGCGAGACGCGTTTCCCCGAGCTTCGTCGTGAACATCGTTTTGTCGGTCGAGGTCACCGCCCAGGTGCGTGGTAACCTCGCCCCCTCGTATGTCGACCATTCGCCTCCAGATCGGCCAAACCTCAGTCAATCTCGACGCATCCAATCCGCGTGTAAAGATCGGCCGTGATGAGCACCATGCCTCGCTCGTGGCACCGGACCCGACGATCTCCAGGCGACATTGCGAGGTCTATACAGAAGCGGGCCGGGCGTTCATTCGGGACATGGGTTCGTCCAACGGCACCTGGATCAACGGTAGGCCCGTCGGTCAGCAACCCGTCGAGTTAACAGCCGGACAGCAGGTGTTCGTTGGCCATCTTCCGCTGCTCGTGGAATGGACCGGCGGCGCAAACCAAGGCGCCACGGTGATGGGGGCGCTTCCGGCGGAACTGCTCGCGTTGATCCAAGCGCGCAAGCAACAGGCCCAACAGCAGGTGGCGGCACCTGCACCGACGCCTGGCGTGACCAACGCCGCCTCGGCACACGGAACGATGAACTTCCGTCACCAGGGCTCCAACAACAACGGCGTCCTTCTCATCGCGCTACCGGGCGATACGTTCCACAACGACAGCAAGATCTCCGGTTTTCTCGAGTTCACCGCGATGGATGCCGAGACGATCAACGAGATCACGGTCGAGCTGGTCGAGGTGCACCGCAAGGGCGCGAAGAAAGGGCACGTCTGGGATCGTGTCCTGGTCAAGCAGGGGCCGTGGAAAGCCAAGCGCAACGACAAGATTCCGATGCCGTTTGAGTTGCGTGTGCCGTCGGCAACATCGATCTCCGATCGTGATGTGCACTGGGAGATCCGCGGTGACGTCGACATCGCCTGGGCATTCGACGTCGAGTGCGACGTCCCCATCACGATGCGCAACGGCGACATCGAACGTATCCGCGACGCGATGGGCATGCTGGACATGCGCATCGACAAAATCGAGTCGAAACCGCTGGGGCAGCAGTTCACTCTCGTGTTTCAACCCCCTGCGCAGTGGTCACAGCAGTGGAATATCGACCTCATCAAGGTTGAGGTGCAGTACCTCGG
>JAESSZ010000696.1 GCA_016763875.1 Nannocystaceae bacterium | reverse complement strand
TGCCAGGGGATCTCGACAAACGACGACACGATGCTCGCCGCCGCCGCGACGTTGCCGGTCTGCAGCGCTGCCTCCGCGTGCTGAACCGTCAGCGTGAGCAACAACAGATGGCGCGAATGCACACGTTGCGCGAGCGAGGCCACCGCACCGGCCAACACGGTCGCGGCCTCATCGGGCCGCCCCGCACGAGCCAAACTCTTCCCCAGCCGCCGCTGTGCCGCCGCGTATTGCATGGGCGCTCGCTTCACGCTGTGCGTCTCGACCGCCTCAAGCGCCAGCGAAACCGACCGGTCAAACTCGAAGCTGCGTTCCGCAAGCGCGGCACGCGATGCCAGGATCATGCCTCGCAGCCAGTCGCGTCCGGGCGCTCGACCCAGCCATGCGTCGGCGAGATCCAGCTGCAGCTTCGCGGGCGCAAGCGCGTTTGCGTGGATGTGGAGGTCGGCGAGGAGGACCGCTCCCTGCACGGCGGTGTTGAGGTCGTCGGCCGCCACGCAGATCGGAATCGCCTGCCGGAGGAACTTGAGCGCGAGTTTCTCGTCGTCGCGGTTCGTGTACACATTGGCCATCATCGTCAGCGCCTTGCCGTGCACCTCCGTCCCGCCCACCGCACCCGAAAAGTCGATCGAGAGCAGCATCGCCAGCGTCTGGTCGTACTTCCCGCCACGCTGGAGATCGACCGCCTGCATGAAGCGCTTGCGCGCAAGCGCGGCCGCCGTATCCGACTGTGCCAAGGCTGGCGCCGACTGCCTGGGAAGGCACGGCTCGATGGCGGACAGGCCCTCCGCCAAGATCCTCCCCGCTCGGGTGCCTGCGTCGCTATGACGTGTCGGCGTGAGCATAGACGCCAGGCTGCCGCGACGCGCGTCCAGGCAACTCAGTGCCATCTCTCGGCGCATGGGTCTGGTCTCCCCACACGCAACCTCGTAGGCCGACTTCCACTCGCTGGCGTAGGCGTCCAGGATGCCCTCCGCGGTGGACCATGCGCTGTCGCTCTCAGCCGAGTTGGCGACCTCAGACCGCAGCGTCGCTCGGACCTCGTCGTTCCACACTCCGGCCATCGTTGCCCCGTCCTGACACGTCGGAGTCCGCTCTTGCGTCGAGAGGTAGACGGTCAATCCGGCGAGCAGGCCCACCGCCCCCGCTGCGAGGGCTATGTTGCGCCGTCGATTCGGTCGCGGACGCAGCTGGGTGAGCAGCGCGGTCATGTCGGTGAAGCGCTGGTCGGCAGCGTGGCTCAAGCCGCGCTCCAACGCACGGCGTACGACGACAGGTACACGAGGGTTGACGGGAGGCGAGCGCAACTCGCTACGGGTTACCGCGGTCATCAGCTCCGTCACGGTGCTGCCCGCAAACGGGGCCACGCCGTACAGACCCGTGTACAGCGCAACACAAAACGAGAACTGGTCGGAATGGGCGTCACCGCGTTCGCCCGCCCACTGCTCCGGGGACATGAAAGCGGGCGTTCCCATGACCTCACCGGTACGCGTGAGCTGCTTGTCGAGCACGCTGTCTTCGCCCGCGTTGCTGACTGTTGCTGGCTGGCTCGGGGTGATGTCCGACGACCGACGCGCGAGCCCAAAATCAGTGACCGTCGTACGGCCGTCATCGGCGACCATGACGTTGGCCGGCTTGAAATCGCGGTGTACGACCCCGGCCCGGTGGGCCGCGTCAAGGCCGAGGCCCGCCTGCAAGTAGCAGTGCAAGACTTCAGCCTCCGTACGTTCCTCGGCCTCCAGCCAGGCCTCGAGGGTCTGGCCCGCGATGAACGCCATCGTGAGGTACAGCCGACCGTCGATCGTGCCTACGTCGTGCACCGCGACCACCAGTGGGCTCTGCACCTGAGCCAGCGCCTGTGCCTCGCGCACCACGCGATCTTGCTGGACTTGGCCGGAGGTGGAGAACAGTTTGAGTGCGACCCGGCGATCTAAGGTCGGGTCGTACGCTGCGAATACAACGCCCATCGTCCCCCGCCCGAGCTCTTCGAGGATGACGTAGCGCCCAAAAGAGCTACCGGGTCCGTGCGGGGTGGGAGGGGCCACGCGCGGGCCTGCATCACCTGCGACGGTCGCCTCGGTGTCCGTGCCCGGCTCGGTGGCGTTGGCATCCAAGTGCGTCAGTCTGCCACACGCAGGGGCGAACGCCTTGCCCTGTCCGTGGTTCGGATCCCCCCTTGAGAGACGCATACCGGCTTCTATCGCCGATCTCGTCACTTCGGGGTGTCCGAACCACGTTCTCCCACCAGCGCTTGGCGTGCCCTGAGCTACGATAGGCCTCCTCGCAGGATGGGACACGACCACGACCACGGCCACCATGGCCACGGCCATCACGGCCACTCGCATGCGCCCAGCCATGGTCGGGCGTTCGCGATAAGCCTGGTGTTGAACATCGGTTTTGTCGTGACCGAGGTGGTCTACGGCTTGATGGCCGATTCCATGGCGTTGGTCGCAGACGCGGCTCACAACTTGGGTGACGTGCTTGGTCTGGCGCTGGCGTGGGGGGCGACGCGGTTGGTGAAAATCGAGCCGTGCGACCGACGCACTTACGGCTGGCGTAAGTCGACGGTCTTGGCGGCGGTGCTCAACGCGACGCTCATCTTGGTCGCCGTCGGAGGCGTTGCGTGGGAGGCCGTCGGGCGCATCGCCGCGCCCGTGCCCGTTGACGGTTGGACGGTGGTCGCGGTCGCGGCGGTCGGTGTCGCGGTCAATGGCGTGTCCGCGGCGCTGTTCTTCGCGGGTCGCAAGCACGACGCAAATATTCGCGGCGCCTTTCTGCACTTGGCGACGGACGCGGCCGTCTCCGTGGGGGTTGTTCTGGCTGGCGCCTTGGTACTGACGACTGGGTGGCACTGGGTGGACCCAGCCACGAGCCTCATTGTGTCGGTCATCGTGGTGGCGGCGACCTGGGGTTTGCTTCGCGAGTCGGTGGGCATGTTGATGGACGCCGTGCCCGGCCACATCGATCTCAAGAAGGTTCGCGACTGTATGTGCGAGCTGCCGGGCGTGGCCGATGTCCATGACCTCCACGTGTGGGCCATGAGCACCAACGAGACTTCTCTGACCGCGCACGTGGCGATCGAGGACGGCTACGATGCTGCGACCCTGCTGCTCGCTCTGGAAGCAGAACTGCGGACCCGCTTCGAGATTGGCCACACAACGGTCCAGCTCGAGCCGCGAGGCGTGGCTGCCGACTGCGACCAAGGCCGTGCCGGTCATTTGTAGCGACGGCTTAGCGTCGTCGTCTCGCCAGACTGATACGATCTAGCGATGTCGCCGCCCCGTGATGTGCTGCTGATCGCTGCGGCCGTGCTCGCCGTCGCGGGACTTGGCGCCTGGGTTGGGATTCGTCTCGCTCGCCGGTATCGCGGATGGCGGGCACAACGACGGTTTCGCCAGGGGCGGCAGGGCGAGGAGGTCGCGATCCGACTCCTGCGACGCAAGGGCTACACCGTGATCGATACCCAGGTGTCGGCCGTGGCGTCCGTCGAGGTCGACGGACAATGCCGTGAGTTCGAGGTTCGTGCGGATGCAATCGTCAGCAAGCGGCGGCGCAAGTTCGTGGCCGAGTTCAAGACGGGCGCGTCGGCCAGCGTGGCCAACCGCGCGACACGGCGACAGTTGCTGGAGTACGCCGTGACCTATCGTGCCGACGGGGTGTTACTGGTCGATGCGACTCAAGCAACGATCGTCGAGATCGAGTTCCCGAACCTGCGTTGATTCGATTCGGGATACACGAATCTGAGTCCGGGTATCCCGGACTTGACGCAAACGCCACGAGAGAGTCGTCTGCTCGACATGGAACTGGTGCCGGGTCGTCCGTTGGTGCTCCAAGACGCGGATGGCCGCGAGATGATCACGATGTGGGACGCCCGCCCAGAGGGAGGGTGGCTCGGCAGGCTCGCGGGGTATGCG
>JAESSZ010000695.1 GCA_016763875.1 Nannocystaceae bacterium | reverse complement strand
TCCAAGCTGCACTACCCGTGCAAGAGTCATCACTGGCACGTATATAGCTGGCAAGTGAATCAGAACCCGCAGACCTGCGAGTGCCACAATAACAAGCGCGAAGAGGTGCTGTGCTACGACCCAGTCGGCGACCCCGTACACGCCGAAGATCCGCTGTGGGACGTTTGCGGGGTCTGATTCTCTACGCGAGCGACCACCACACAGGTTCGGAGCTTTGTGTTCGTAGCAGCGAGCGCCTTGTCCAAGACCGAGTTGGCTCGGGGACCGCGAGGTCGAGCAACGCTCACCAAGCACCGCTCGCAGGCAGGCGAGGTACCATCGTCCGGGCATGGCACATCGACGTGGACCTGACACTGAGCGGCTGATCCTCCGCGCGTTCGAGCCACGCGATGCCGATGCGTTCTTTCGTCTCAACAGCGACGCTCGGGTCATGCGGTATACGGGCGAGCCCCCGATGCCGAGCGTGGAGGCCGCTCGCGACGCGATCGTTGCGTATCCGGACTTCGATACCCATGGATTCGGACGCTGGGCGTGCGTGCTCAAAGAACTCGGCGAGGACTCGCCCCCGATCGGATTTTGCGGGTTGAAGTTCCTCGACGAAGTTGACGAGGTCGACATTGGCTACCGCTTTCTCCCTGCGTACTGGGGTCGCGGATTGGCCACCGAATCGGCCCGCGCGTCCATTGAGTTTGGATTCGTCACGCTGAGCCTGGAGCACGTCTGCGCGTTTGTGCTCGCCGACAACGACGGCTCGATCCGCGTGCTCAATAAGCTCCGCATGACCCGCGCCGCGGACATCATGTATGACGGTCAGGCGGCACAGCGCTGGACGGTGACCCGATCTGACTGGTTTGGGAGCAGCCCACGCAACGGCGGAGAAACTCCGTCGCCCTAACTCCCAAACCATCGTGGCGTGGTCCCATACGCCCTGATCGTTCGTCTTGGGTCTCGTGCCGTCGCTACAGGCTGCCTGCTGTGTGCAGTCGTCATGCTCGACCATCTTCAGAATATCCGCACCCGCGGATCGTTGTCCGAACGTGGGCCTGATCATCGTCGACTCGGTTCGGTTTCGTGACAAGAGGGAATTCGGGGAGTTCCTCCATACGCTCGCCGAAGACCATCGGTATCTGAGTTCGGTCGGGATCAACGGTTGGGTTATCACGGTGGCGTTCGCGGGGACCGGGGTGATCCGACCGACTCCGCCCAACCTTGATCGGCTTCTGCGCCGTCTGGGGCAGCCGGTGGACAATGTTGGCGGAGTCACGGTGCCGCTCAACCGTTGCTACCTGGGTGCACTGGAGCAGGCCCGTGCGCTGATGCAGGAGGTTAGCCTTCGGATCATGGCCGGTATTGCACCGACCCACGCGCAGATCGATATCTTGTGGCGCGCGCTGTGGTTCGGTGGACCCGTCGGGCACAAGGAGCAGGTCGACGAGGCTTGCCTGATGTCCTAGTGGCATCGACGGGACCACCGGCATCGACACACTGATCGCGTTAGTTTGTGGTGAACCTGAAGCCCGCGACGGCCACGTTCAGTCGCGCCGCTTGATCCCGTGGTTGTCCATCCACCGGTAGATTTGTCGGCGGTCCCGACCGTAGTGACGCGCGACGGCTTGAATCACCCAACCGTGCGTCTCCAAGGCGGCGAGCAGGCCGTCCTTGTCGGGAATCGCGGGACGTTCCGACTTGGTCGCCTTGGGCATGACCACCGCCGGTGGCTGGGCGTCGGTCGAGGCCTCGGCGCAGGCGGCCCAGTCGGGCAACTGCTCCGGGGTAATCGGTCCCTGTTCGGCCTGCGGTGCGATCGTGTGCACGAGCCGGACCAGTCCGCGCAGATTCTCTTCCCACGGCGCCCGCAAGACGAGTTCCGCTGCGTCAGGCGATAACTCAATCGTGGGCGCGGGACGCTGGCGACGTTCGGCCCACGCTGCGCCCAGGACGTCGATCCAACCCAAAAGATCGGAGCGCCGTCGGTCAAGCGCAGGCAGGCGTACCTCGTGGATCGCCAGGCGCGCGTACAAGTCTCGCCGAAAACCGCCGCTGGAAATCTCAGCGGATAGGTTGCGATTGGTCGCCGCCAAGATCCGAACGTCGACGATGATCTTCTTTGTGCCGCCTACGGGCATGATCTCGCCGGTCTGCAGGGCACGTAAGAGTTTCGGCTGTAGTGCGAGCGGCAACTCGCCGACCTCGTCCAGAAACAGCGTGCCGCCGTGCGCGGAGCGAAACAACCCAGGGTGGGCAGTCGTGGCGCCCGTGAACGCACCCTTGTCGTGGCCAAAGAGCTGGCTTTCGACCACGGTTGGCGATAGCTCCGCGCAGTTGAATGTGACCAGTGGGCCGTCACGCCCCGAGAGCCGGTGAAGCTCGGAGGCACACGACTCCTTGCCCGTTCCCGTGTCACCAATAAGCAGCACCGGGGCAGGATCGTCTGCGATCCGGCCAATGTCCGCGCGGAGTTGTACGATCCGGACACTCTGGCCAAAGATCGCGCTTTGGGAGACGGCCGGATCGTCCTGCAACGTGCCCGTGCACCATTCGAAGACCGCCAGTACGTCGCCCATGCGCACGACTGAGCCGTCCGACACGGGCAGTGGGGCCTCGCCGACCTTCATCCCGTCGACCCAAGCGCCGTTGCGGCTCCCCAGATCGCGAACGGCCCAGGCCCTGAGCGCGGCGTTGTACTCAAGTGCGAGGTGAGAGCGCGAGACTGTGCGGTGCGCGACCTTGAACGCGTTGCTCTGTGCCGGTCCGCGGCCCAGCGTGCAGGTGGCAGTTGTCTGTAGCGTCACCGTGGACGCAACCTCAGGGGGATACACGATCCGGAGTCGAGCCCACTTGCTGTGGGTGTTTTGGGCGCGTGCTTGGACCGGATGCGTTTGCGTGAGCTCGTCGTCGCCGGTCTCGGTCACCGATGCCCATGGTACGGCGCTCCGCGCAGTGACACCACCGTCGCCGAATCGCACACCACAAGCAGGCGGCCCACTACCTCAACGGCGGTCGGCAAGCACGGGAAATGCTTTACGCGCGTGGGACACCACGGCGGGGTCGACTTCAGCGAGCAGCATGGTGGGTTGCCCCGCGGCGCTGGCGAGAACCTCGCCCCAGGGGTCAACGATCCGGCTGTCACCGGTGTACCGGAGCTTGCCACCGGTGCCCACGCGGTTCACCCCCACGACATAGGCCTGATTTTCGATGGCCCGGGCCGACAGCAGCGTCATCCAGTGTCGTCGACGGCGTTCCGGCCAGTTCGCAATCACGATGTAGCAGTCTGTCGTCTGCGCAGTTGCCCAGAACTCATCCGCAAACCTAAGGTCGTAGCAGACGAACAGCGTGCACCGAGTGCCTGCGACGTCGACGGTGACGTGTTGTGTACCCGCGTCGTAGTGCTCGTGTTCTGCCGCGAACGTGAACGGGTGGATCTTCCTGTAACGATGCTGCGCGCCGCCCGGGCCCGC
>JAESSZ010000694.1 GCA_016763875.1 Nannocystaceae bacterium | reverse complement strand
CGGGCAACGGCTGCCGGAACGAGCGAAGCGTCCCGCACACGCCATCGTTCAAGCGTCAGCGACCCGCCCCCTACCCTGCCAGCGCCGCTCAACACCCGCGGCCCCTCCACCGGCCGCGACTGCCCACGCCCGACAACCGTCGTCGCCGCATGCAAGTCATCCCGAACGTGTCTGAGCACCCGCAACCCACGTCACGCTAGAACGTACAGGAAGTCCCCCCACCGGTGAAGCTGCACACCCCTGGAAACCCAGGGAAACTACAGCACGGAGCACCGCCCGGCGTACACGGGGCGCCCGTGCCGAGGCAGCAGTTTGCCGAGGACAACGTGCACTCTGCGGTGCAACTGGCGGATCCACTGTTTGGAACGTCGCCCTCGAAGTCTGCGCAGGTCTGGCCGCCGAGGCCCGTGAGGTCGCATTCCTCGCCCGGCTCGATCACGCCGTTGCCGCAGCCCTCGCACGCGTTTGGCTGCCCGATGCCAACGCCGGCCTGCGCTGCTTGACACGCGTTGGCGTAGGTTTGGTCGTCGCAACCACAGACGGGGTCTCCGCCAGCCTCGCACGCGGGCGGGAATGGCGTACAAACGCCGGCACCTTGCTCACCGCACGCCGTGCCCGGCGCAAAGAAACAGAACCCGGACCCGCAGTCCGCGTTGCTGTCACAAATCGTGTCGGGAAGGTAGCTGTAGTAGTGTTCGCATGCTGAGAGTTCGAAATCCGGGGCCCCGAACTCACTACCCCAGTACCATTGGGCGGATTGAGTGACGTTGTCCCAGCGGCCCATTCCGTTGTACCCGACTTCGTCCACCCAATAAGCTGCTGACGCCGAGCCGGCGTAAAACGGTGGCAGTGTCAGCCAGTTGTATCCCGGCTGCTCGGGCAGGGCGTACGCCTCGTCGGTGGGAACAACACCGACCAACGACTGGTACGCCGGTGCCGTGCCATCGGTCTGTACGGAAACCGACTGCCCAAATCCAAGCGAGAAGTCCTGAGCGGACCCGGGGCCGTCCGAGGGCGAATACTGGAGGTACGTTTGGGTACCCGCATCCCACCCCCACACGTTTTGAACAGCGGTGCCCAACAGATCCACGAAGTCCGACGCACGCGTTGGCCCATCGAGCATGCACAATCCAAATTTGTTGAACCCCGCCGCCAGTGCGGTCGTGGTCTTCATCACGATCGTCGACCACTGTGTGCCCGCGCGGACGCGGTAGTAGTAGTTCGGGGTCGCGACGGAGCGACTCGCGGCACCAACGTCTTCGAAGGTGCTGTTGAAGTAACCGGGGATGGCGGTCACCACGATGCTGGGATCAATGGACCCTGCAGCGGGCAACTCGCGCAGCAGCTCGGGAGTCGGCGCGCGATAGAGGTAGGTGGCTGCGCCTCCGGGGATGGACCATGTGACCTGTACATCCTCGTCATTGGTCACCGTGATCTCCAGCGGGAATCCAGGTACGGCGGCCGCGTTGCCGCCCGCGGCCAAATCGCCTCCAGGGGCGCCTGCTCCGGGGGCGCGAGTGTCATTCTGCGGTGCTTCGAGCCGGCTCGCGTCTGCGGGGTCGGTCTCGACACATCCGGGGGCAGAGATGGTGATGGGGGCGGTGAGGATGAGCGTGGCAATATATCGGGTGGTTCGCACGACGTCGGGTCCTTGTGAAGAGTTCGGCGCAGAGCGTATATTGGGACATAGGCGTTGGATTTCGTAGATCCGCAAACAGAATATAGCGACCCAAATAGGGAATTTCGCCTGCGGACCCGGGACGCAGCGCGGATGGCGGAATGAGCGAAGCGTCCCTCAGACACCATCGTTCAAGCGTCAGCAGCCCGCCCTCTACCTCAGCGTTGCAAACGAGGCCGTCCTAAACGTCGGGTGATCGAGAGCTACGCGGCGTGAAGGTGTTCGAGCAGGTGGTCGAACTCGGCCCTGGCGGAGGGCGGAGCGGCAATGGTGAGAGTGAGACGGCCATTGGAGCGAGTTATCGCACCAGCCCGTCGCACGAGTTGGTCGCGAATGCGTGCCGAGCGTGCGCAGGACAAAGACGGTGGCGCGGGTGGGCGTGGTACCGCGAGGTTCAGGTTGGGCGCGCAACTGAAGCTCGCGACCGAGATTGTGGGCGAGCATCGTGGACAAGGCATGACGTGAGTCGTTTCGCGTCGTCGTACGCAATCGCTGGCATGGCATGGACGCGACGGACAACTTCTGCTTTGCTGGATCTCACCGGAAGTGCGTTCCTGTTGGTCGAGAGCTGGCTGGGTAAACCGCTCATTAGACCGTCTTGCAGGTCGTTCTTCCGGTCTTTTCGTTCACGGTCTATCCGAGTTCACGCAACTCCGAAGTCAACTGTGCCGACGCCGGCACAACCCGCGCTGAGCCGCTGACGGAGTGTCCGACCGGTGGGCCCGGTGTGGATGAGATGGACTGTGAGCTCGCAGGCCCCATGGCGGAAGACGGCACCTGCGATGGTCGCGCGGGGACCGGCCTTTGCTCCGCCACGTGCGATGCGGTTGATTGCGGCTGACCGCGGCGGGGCTGCGATGCCCCACCGCAGGAGCCCGGCCCACCGACTCATTGTGGCCGCGCGGCAGCGGCCACATCGGCCGTCAATCAGTCAGTAAGACAGACACCCACCGACTCCAGACCAAAGGGTACTGGGTTCTCGAAGAAGGAAAAACATGAAGAGGGCTCTAGACAATCCATCGCGTCCACGTCGCACAACATGGTGCAGCAGAGCGCGTTCTGGCAGCCATTTCCTCCCACGCCGGGAACGCAAGCCAACCCCGACGCGCACTCATTTGAGAACTTGCAAGAGTCACCCTGCCCGTTCTTGTCGTTCACCTCGACGCACTCCGCTACATCGCCCGTAAAAACGCAACCGTAGCCGTCGTCGCAATCGTCACCGAGGAGATCGCAGGCGACGACGCCGTCCGTGCTCTCAGACCCAGGTGTCGAGTCGAAGCCCGTGTCTTCGGGGGACGTGGTCGGACCTTTCCGTTCCGAGGTGGTTGAACCTTCGCGTTGTGAGGTGGTCGTGCCCTCCCGCGCCGAAGTCGTCGTGCTTTCGGACCCCGTGTCGTCCGGACCGGTCGTCAGAGCGGGACGACCGCTCGTCTTGGTCCCGACTGGCCCCGGCTCACTCGAGGTCGGCGAGCCCGAGCCCAGACCACCGGTGGGCCCCTCTCCAGTG
>JAESSZ010000693.1 GCA_016763875.1 Nannocystaceae bacterium | reverse complement strand
CCTTGTCGGTGCCAGTGTCGGTGTCGGTGCCAGGGTCAGAGGGGGCGCCGTCTCGCGGCACGAACACCGGCTCGGAAGCGATGTGCCCCTTACCGGGTCGCCAGGCATCCAACGCACCGGTCTCGGCATCGAAACGCGCGATGCCGGGGGCCGCCAGGGCGTACCAGCTCGTCGTGTATGCATGGCCCACGCTCGCCACCGGAAGCACCGGGAACTCGCAAGACTCGGGAAGCAAAACCTCCTGAGACCGAACGGTGCCGGCCCGCAGATCGATGACGAGGCGCTCCAGACTCGACGTCGTTGCGTCGGCGGACTCACCGTCGGCGGACTCACCGTCGGCAGACTCACCGTCGGCGGACAGCGACGCGAACACGTTGAAGTCTGGGTACTGAACCCAATCGATCACCAACTCGCTGGTGCTCCGCATATGCGCGTTGGCGAGGTGGAACACCCACCGCGCGTCGATGTCGATGCGCTTCGGGTTTTCGATGTCGTCCAGATCCACAAGGATGAGCTGCGCCGCGGTGCTCGCGTCCCACTTGAACCATTGGGCGAAGTCGGCGGCACCCAGCATGATCTTGGCTATCCGCATTTTGGCGGGGCAGATCACGAACACCATCGTGCGGCCGGCGATGGCGAAGTCATGGACCATCGTGTTCCACGGCATGTCGATCTTTCCCAGCATGCGTGCGGGCCCATGGTCGGGGAGTTCATACAGCTGCAGCGCAGGTTTGGGCCCGTACACCTGGCCAAAGTTGTACGTGGTCGCGCGCGAGTGCACACGATGGGGATGGGCCGAGAACGCGGGGCCGAGCGCACCGTCGAAGTCGACCACCTCCGATGTCTTGAGCGTTGTGTGGTCGATCTCTACCGGGCGCCCACCTTCCATCAGCGCGTAGGTGCGGCCCTGCCAGTGCATCACGCTGGTGTTCCCGGTGGTCTTTGTGGTGCCACGAAACATGGCGAGCCAGCGACGCCACCACGAGGCCGTCATGCCAAACAACGCTTTGCCCGCGGCCTCTTCAGCCAAATAGCCTGGGCTCTCGACCACGCGCACCGAGGCGTGCGCCTCCCCGTCGTCGCCCAGTCGCAGGCCCGACAGCACCCCGTCGGCCTCGAACGGGTGAGATACCCGCTTGCCGAAGCGCTCCAGCAAGCCGGGGCCCGTGCGGATCAGCGTGCCACGCAGGTCCTTGGGCAACTCGCCCTCCACCTCGAGGCGCTCCCACCCATGCAACCGCTTGATGGAGCGCTGAAGGGGCCGCATGTCTGGCTGCGTCGGGCGCTCGGCTTGAGGCAGGAGGGACGAATCGGCGGTGGCGGCGGAGGCTTCCATCGGATGTAAGAAAATCTTACATCCAACACTGGCGGTGTCCAGCGAAAGTGAGGATTCCTTACATTCGGCCTTGAATTACCTAGAAATACTGGAAAAATGGGCCATTGGCTCAGGCGTACCACCACGGTGACCTCAAGCAGGCCCTGCTCGATGCCGCGCTCGCCCTCATCAGCGAGCATGGGATCTCTGCGGTCACGATGTCCAAGGTGGCCACGCGAACGGGTGTCTCGTCGGGCGCCCCGTACCGCCATTTCAAGGACCGGATGGCGCTCCTGCGCGCGCTGTCAGTCCACGCGCAGTCCACATTCGAAGCCCGCTTCGCTGTCGTGACCGCCGACGCTCCCAATCCCAAGGAGGCATTCCGGCGAATCGGTGTCGAGTACGTCCGTTTCGCGGTGGCGCAGCCCGCGATGTTCGCCGTGCTGAGCCGCGGAGACCTCATCGACCGCGACACCGATGTCCCCAACTCTGAGGACGCGGCATTCCTCATCGGTCTCGAGAAGCTACTGGCGGACGGCGATCCCGACGCGCCGCTGGACGCCAACAACCCGCTCATCCAGCAGTTGGCGGCCCGCTGCATGATGCACGGGTTGGCACACTTTTTCGTCGATGGCTTGCTTGGCTTGATCGGCGTTGGGCCGGACCAAGCCGTGCGAGTCGCTGAGGCGCTCGCGGCCGCGCTCAACTCGCCGAACTCGCACGACCGGTTTGTGTTGCCCAAGTAAGCAGCGGCTGCGACGCGTGCCCATGTCGCCCGGTTCCGCACGTGTCGCATTCAATTGCAACGGCACCATCGACACGAGGCGTGCGATCGGGCAAATATGATTGCCAAGCCCATGCAAACGACGACTTGGATTTTGGGTGCCCTCGGTTTCTCGTTCGCGACCGGCTGCGGTGCGGACAACGCTTCCCCGGCCGATGCTGGTGGCACCGATAGCATTGGCTCGCTGTCACGGGGCGAGGGCGATGCCGGTGGCGAGAGCGGACCCGCTGGTACGACCGGCGGCGTCGTCGTCACAGACGGCGATGACTCTGGCAGCGAAGGGGGCTCCGCAGCAGGGGGGATCAAGTTCGACGTTGGCTCTCCCGACGGCTCGCTCAGTTGCGATCAGGGCATGGGCATGGAGGGGACGCATTCCTACATCTGGATCGCCAACAGCAGCCAGAGCACGGTTTCGAAGATCAATACCGTCACGATGGTCGAGGAAGCGCGCTACATGACGCGCGATACGCCCGGAAACCCGTCGAGGACCTCGGTGGCGCTGTCGGGCAACATGGCGGTTGCCAACCGTAGCGGTGGCGTCTCCAAGTTCTGGGGAGATATCAGCGACTGTGTCGAGTCCAACGGTACCCCGGGGATTCAAACTTCGGCGGGGCCGGCCGACCTGTTGGCGTGGGACCAGGAGGAATGCCGCGCGTGGTACCAACCATTCAACTACGCGACACAACGCCCTCTGGCGTGGGCCCACGGGACACTCAACACCACCACGTGTGAGTACGAAAACGAGAAGTTGTGGACCTCGGGTGGCGACAACAACGGCGCGGCTGACGTCCTGCTCCTAGACGGAGAGACCGGTGTCGTTGAAGAGATGGTGACCATTCCTGGTGTTATCGGCTGGGCCCAGCTGTACGGCGGCGCGGTCGACGGCGACGGAAACTTCTGGACGGTTGACCACAACTGGAATGGTGCGAGCACCCTCATTCGTGTGAATCGGATAGACATGAGTTACGACACCTGGCCGGTCACGGGCACCGTGCACTACGGCCTGACCGTCGACACGTCCGGCCGCGCGTGGCTGTGCGGCAGCGGTGGTGCGTCCCGGTTTGATCCTGTCCCGGAAACATGGACTCACCTGGCGCCGATCAACACTGGCAACGCCTTGGGTGGCTGCATGACCGACGGTCAGGGCACGCTTTGGACGAGCGCGTACCCCGACGCCACGATGGTCGGCATCGATACCGAGTCGGTGACGCAGGTCGCGAGTTATCCGATCCCATCGTACGTTCACGGGGTCAGCATCGACTTTCAGGGCAACGTGTGGGGGGTTGAGTTCTCCGGGGACGAGGCCTTCCGGATCGATCCTGCGACGGGGAGCTACGACACAGTCGGTGGACTCCAAGGCGCGTACACCTACAGCGACATGACTGGCTTCGCTCTGAGCGCGGTCGGTGCGCCAAGCGGCTGAGCCGTTCGTCTCCTGTTGGCGAGGTCTTGCCCGCCGAGTTCTGCCGACACCTCCTGGTCTGTCGGTGTAATGTCGCGGTGTGCGGGTCGTCCGCTTTATCTTGCGAGCCGCTCGCGGTGCTGTATTCACAACTGCTGCGGTCTCGCTGCTGAGCGGGCTGTTCAACGCGGGACTCATTGCGGTTGTTCACCGCGCATTGGTCTCCGACGGCAACGTCGGTTGGAGCGCGCTCGCTACTGCCTTTGTTGTGCTCGGGCTCGGTAAGCTTATCTCTGGCTACTACTCCGAGGTCCTGCTGACTCGCTACGCACAGAAGGCGGTAGCGCGCCTGCGAATCGACTTGGTGCAACGGCTGCTTGCCGTCCCTTACCGTCGGTTCTCGGCTGTGGGACCCGCTCGAATCTACGCCGCACTCACCGACGATGTGGGGCAGGTCGGGCAAACCTTGTACCTGCTGCCCGCGTTCGCGGTGAATCTCGCGATCCTGGGAGGCGGGGCGCTCTACCTCGTGTACTTGTCGTGGTTTGCGGTGGTGGTGCTGGGCGGCTTGGTTGTTGTGGGGGCCGTCACCTACCGCGCCCTGTCCCGTCGTGCCTACGGCGCCTTGGACGACGCGCGAGCCGAGCATGACCGACTCGTAGCGCACTTCGTGACGCTCACGCGTGGGATCAAAGAACTGAAACTGCACCGGCCCCGCCGCGAGGCGTTCATCACCGAGCAGCTGACCCCGACGACCGAGCGTCTTGTGCACCACAACGTCGTGTCGCACGCGCGTTACATCCTGGCGCACACCGGTAGCCACTTCTTCTTCTTCGCCTTGATCGGCTTGGTCGTGTTTGCCGTGCCCGCTGTCGTCGAGGTCGGCCCCAACGTCATTACGGGCTACGTGCTGACGTGTCTGTACCTGATGGGTCCGCTGTCTGGCGCGGTGGGGGCCCTGCCTCGTTTCGCAGCGGCCGATGTCGCGCTGCGCAGGGTTGAGGCGCTGGGGGTCGAACTGGGTGGCGATGTGGAGGAAAAACCCGGTTGCACCGCCGCGACGTGGAAGACCATCGAGCTGCGCGCCGTCACGCGCGACTATCAGCACCCACAACACGGGTGTCTCTTCACCCTCGGCCCCCTGGACCTCACGATTAGACCGGGCGAAGTCTTGTTCGTCACTGGGAGCAATGGCAGCGGGAAATCGACACTGGCGAAGATCCTCACCGGTCTCGATGCGCCCGAATCTGGGCGAGTGCTGTGGGACGGCACCGAGGTTGACGATGCAAACCGCGACGACTACCGCCAGTTATTTTCGACCGTGTTCTCCGATTTTTTCGTGTTCGACACGCTGCTGGGTCTGGATGCGCCTGACCTCGACGCCCGTGCCGCCGGTCGTCTTCGAGATCTGCAGCTGTCGCACAAGGTCACCATCGAAGGCGGCGTGCTGTCGTCGACGGACCTGTCACAAGGACAGCGCAAACGTCTCGCGTTGCTCACCGCATATCTCGAGGACCGCCCGATCTATCTGTTCGACGAGTGGGCCGCCGACCAAGATCCGGAGTTCAAGGAGGTCTTCTACCACCAGCTCATTCCGGAGTTGCAGGCGTTGGGTAAGGCGGTGATCGTCATTACGCACGACGACCGGTACTTCGACCTGGCCGACCGGCGGATTCAGTTGGGCGACGGTAAGGTCGTCCGGGAGGCACCGTAGTGTCCGCGATCGGCTCGATGTCCACCGCGTCGACCGTGCAGTCGGTCAGCACGGTGCCCAAGTCTGGCACGAACTCGCGGGACCAGCTGGCGATCGTGGCCGCGCGAGCGACGACATCGCTAGGTTGGGGCGGCAGGCGTCGAGCGGTCGTAGGGTGTTCCCGAATCCCCACACCACAAATCGGCATGCGACACGACATGCCCCCGTCCGCCGATGCCCAGTGTGGCGCGTGCTTGGGGCAGCGGGAGTTTCGTCAGCGGCCAAAAATCCCACCGCGGGTCGATGATCTCCGTCGGGGCCGCTGCGCCGCGCGCGAAGGCGCTGTAGAACTCCTCCGGCGCAAAGCACCCGGTGGCCGCGGCAGCGCCCGGTTCGAGCCCGATCCCCAGCTGGCAGTGCAGCATGCCTCCGGCCCAGTAGTCGACCCAACGTGTCGAACTCGCGCCGGACTCGAACGCGCTCACCAAGAGCTCACCCGCGTGGGTCGTGTCGTAACCGCTGAGCACATGCAGCGCGTCGTGCACGGAGGCCAGCGACGCTGGGAATCCGGCGCGCGCGTCGGGGAATGGGACCCGATTGTCGGAATAGAATCGCACGATCTCGGCCCCGAACGTGCCTTCGGGCAGTCCTCGCAGTGCTTCGTAGCGATGCACAGTCGCCTGCTGTCGAACCCTGAGCATCAGCGTTCCCCAGATCGAGAGCATGATCGTGGTCTGGAATCGTTGGGCCAAGATGCGATTGGTCATCCGCAGTCTCGGCCCAAGTCGGCGCCCCCTGGCGAATGCCGCGAGGTCGGCGATCGCGGGATGCCGGAGCCCGCACTGGGTCAGGACGTCGTCGAGGGTTGCGACACGGCGAGCATCGAGCGGAACGTCAACCAACGCCGCGAGCACGAGATGGGCAAGGTACGGTTCGATGCTCTCCGCGGCCCGACCTTGTTGAGAAGGTTGGTCCTCGCGGGACCCATCTTCCGGGGCGTCGACGCCGCCCAACCCCAACGCGTGCTCCGAGAACGCGCACCACGTTCGACGGCCCAGTGCAGACAGAGGGAGTGCGCCGCGCGCCGTGGCGATGATCACCCACAGCGACTGGAGGTGATGTGCATGCTCAGCCGTCAACGGTGCAAGACTCATGCGTTCAAACGTGGTCCTCGCGTGGCACTAGGCAACGATCCATGCACGCCAAGAAGACCCACCGTTGCCGCCACGAGTTCGTCAAGTAGCACGCCAGCGCGCACGGGCACGGTAGTAGGCATTGGCCGACGAAAAGCCCAGCCGCTGCGCGACTTCAGCGGGGGCCAATCCCTGTGCCCGAAAACGCGTGTCTTCCGCCGCCCGAACGGTCTCCAATACATCGTGAAACCGAGCACCCTCGCGCGCGAGACTGCGTTGGAGGCTCCGCTCGCTCGTCGCCAGCGATGACGCGGTGGCAGCGACGGTGGGCGGCTCTCCGGCATGGATAGCGGTGCGAAGCACGGCTTGAACCCGACCAACCACGTCATCCACCGCAGGCAGCGTCTGCAACTGCGCCGCGACCCGCCGCTCCATGAGCGCGGCGAGATCCGAATCGGCCTGCGGCAACGCACGATCGAGCCACGCCGCAGGAAACTGGATGTGGTCGACCTGCCCCCCACGTCGATGGCCCTCGAAATCGCAGCGCGACCCCGGGCTCGGCCCGCGGCAACCCACCAAGGATGTCGCCGAGCATCAGTTCCGCGGCGGGTCGATGCCCATCGTGCTCGGGCCCCGACGGGTAATACAGGATGTGCACATGGTCACCGACGTGTTCGAGCACGAGGCGTTCGTCGGTCACCAAGCGCAGGCACCGGAGCGCGACATCCAGTGCGGCGCGCAGGGTCTGCGACGACCGGACGAGAAATCCCAGCTCCTCAAACGCGGTCGCCTTGAGTAGAGTCGCTATCTCGAAACCGACCGGTGCGCTGGCATGCGCCTGCAGGCTGGCCAGCAATGCGTAGTAGGCCGTAAGCGGGACGCGCTCGGACCAGGCCGCCATGTCCGGCGGGTGCAACCCGAAGCGACCGGATGCAACGTCGGCGACCTGGTCGATGAACGCCAGCGCGACGGTTCCCTGCCTTCCTCGTTGCACGCCCCAAGCATAACGGTGCTTGGGAGACGTGCAGCATCGAGGCTCCACAACGAGCGGTCGAGCACCGGACGCCCGCGCACGATTCGACCCTCTTGGTCCTCGACCGCGATCGTGGACGCGTCGTCGCTGTCATGCCTACGAACCGGCAAGGTAGGTGCGGCGGCGCGCGCCGTTTCAGCGCAGGGTCCGGGTTTTTCTAGGGGCGCGTCGCCGTGGCCGCGTCGCGCGCCCGTTCAAAGTCGCCGCGTTTGGCGAACCCGTTGATCTGGCCGGGAAGCAATAGTGCGGCGAGCGAGGTCCCCATGGCGACGACCTTCGACTTGAACAGCACGTTGGTCGACAATATCTTGGCGCGCCGCTCCACGCCCCAGCCTACGAGGCGTCGACGCGCTTCGGCGGGGTATCCGGTCACCGCTGAAAAGTCGTGGAAGATCTGAATCCGCGGCACGGAGTTCAAGAGTTCCTCTCCAAACGTAATGACTTGCTCGACCATCTCGATCGAGCCCAAGCCGGCGACCCTGG
>JAESSZ010000692.1 GCA_016763875.1 Nannocystaceae bacterium | reverse complement strand
GCCCCCCCGGTCCGACACCAAACTGACGGCCGCGGGCATGCCGGCCGGTGCCAAAGACCTCGGTCCGTCGACGCCGTCGCGCAGCTCCAACTCGATACCGCCGAGCGAGTGGAGCGTTCGACGACTGCCGTGGCTCGTCGAGAGGGCTACGCTCGCGATGAGTTGATCGACGCCGCCGCCGAGGCTGGCATCGAGCCGCGCTTCCTCGAACTCGCCTTGCGAGAACAAGCGCTCGCCAAGGGGGGAACGTCCACCGGTTCTGACGCCGCGCTGCTGCGGTGGTTGGGCACCCGTCAGCGCAGCCTGTCGGTCTCCCGAATCTTCGATGCCGACCTCAAGACCATGGTGGCTGCGAGCTGTCGGGTTTCGAGTCCGACAAGGTCGGCCTCCAGCTCCACGGGGAAGCCTACGGGGACCTGCGGCGCGGGGCGCACGCCAACCTCAAGTTAGCCCGCATCGGAGGGGTCTTGGGCGCTGGACTCGGCGGCGCCGGTGGGGGCGTGATGGGCTTTGCGCTCGTCTCCGCTCCCGTTGCGCTGCCGGCGATCCCGCTGGCGATTGCGCTGGCGGCTGCGGGGACCGGTGCGATGGCCGTCGCCTATCGAGCCCTGTATCACCGCGTGTTGAACAAGACCGAGACCGAGTTGGAAAATGCCCTCGCCACCGTCGCGTTGTCGAGTCGTCCATGGGCACGGGCCTAGCACCATCCACGACCTTACAAGCACACCCCGATCAGCAAGCGGCGGCATACATTCAGTCCATCTTGACCCAGCACCAGGGGGTGCGGGTGGAGGCCGCACCCTCGATGGGAATCGAGCGTACTACGCTGTATCGCTTAATGAGCGTTATGGCCTCTCGTGATCTAAGGCCCGCCCGACACAGCCCACATTGAGCCGTCGCGCGCATCGATGAATAATTCACCTGGGATTGTGCTGGCGCGGATGAACGATGCTCGCCACAGTTTTCCGCGACGACTAAGTTCTACAGGTACATCGCTGTGTGGGTGACAACGTCGCACATCGAGCACACGCTGGCGGGCCTGCGCTTTACTCACTTTTCCCCGGCTTCGGTAGCTTGCGAGCCGCTGGTAGTACTCACACTCCGGACCCACACCAGAAAGCCGAGCCAGGCGACAGGCTCGCTCCAACTGACCATCGACCGCCGTCTTGATGTTCGCGCTGTCACGCCCCGGGGGATCTGCCGCCCAAAGCGCCGCATGTAGAGTGTCGCGTACGGAATGCGCCACAATGTTGCGGACATACTCAGACTTCGGGCAACCGAGCGCAGCCTCCTCGAGTAGCCATCGGTCGAAGGCTTCATTCATGACCATCAGATCTTCGTCTTGCGACATCAACAGCCAATGGGTCGCCCAGCACCACCGACGAATCGAGCGCTCGTCCTGCGCAAGATACTCGATCTCGTGTAGTTGAGGCACGTCTGGATCAAGGAGGCAAAAGATGCGCCCAACCCTGCGGTCCCATTCGAGAGGGTCCTGGTCTGCGTCCGCGTGGGTATCGAGCCCTTGATGCACCCAAGCGTTGAGCAGTGCTTGGCCGAGTACGGCTGGGTCTGTGGCGGACATGATGGCCTCAAGCCAATCGGCGCAGCGAACCGTGTCGTACCAACCATACATATCCGCGAAGTTAGCTCTTTTTGCCTCCGAAGGCCCTCCTGTCCACGAACGCGTAGCCTCCCCTCGATAGGCGGGCCTAAGACGGACGGTGGGCAGCGCCGGCAAGATGGGTGGCCCCGGAGCTGCCGCCTGGCCGACCCGCTGGCCATGCTGATAAGCACCGCCTTCCTATCTCAGGGAAATGACCGAGCCGCGAGCCCGGCCCGGCGGTGCGCGCGATCGGCCAGGCGGAGGCGGCGCTCCCGGCAGGGGCCACTCCCCCGGCTCTGAGCGACGGCGACTGAAGGGGCGCACGCGGCACCGGTCGTGTGTGACCATCAATGCAATGTCCCGTTGGTTACGGCTGGGCCGGGCAGCTGCACTTGCCCTGGGGTGCGGGCCGGGCACCAGCGCCGTTGACGGCGGCTTCGGCGGATCAGACTCCGGCGGATCAGACCCCGCGTCAACGGGTGGCGGCCACGACACGGTCGGTGGCGAGACACCGTCGACCGAGGACTGCCTCGCGGCGGGTGGCAACTACCGTGAGCTGAATCCTCCGGAGGTTCTGCCCGGTCCGACCTTCCGTCCCGAACTGCCGACGGGCGACCCGTCTGGGTTTTTCCGGGTGTTGGGGGTTCAGACGCGGGACGACGGGCATTGGCTCGCGATCTCGGTTGATCCGCCTGGCGCGGATCACGACCTCGTGTTTGGCGTTGAGCTCAGTCTCGACGGCGAGCCGCTCGCACCAGCAGTGCGCCTGGACGACGCCTGGGCGTACGGACGCGTGTGGCCGGGATCGAACGGCGCAGTTGTCACCTACGTCGAGCAGGAACAGGCACGGTGGTCCTTCATCGATCGCCACGGCACGCAGATCGCGGTCGGCGGATCAGAGGCCAAGGACCCGCGGGTTCTTCGAACCCCGAGCGCAGCATGGGTGACCCCCGACACCGCTCTGATAGCGTGGATCGAGACCGGCGTCTCCTGCAACGGAGGGCAGTCGTGCATCTTCGTCGCTCGTGCGGGCCGAGACAGCAGCGCGCCGTCGCGAGCCATCGCTTCCGGTGGCGCATGGGGCCACGGGCCAGGTGTCTCTGTCATCGTTGGCGCCGATAGTGGCATGGTCGCGATGCTTCGGGTCGACGACTCTTTCGACGAGGCACTGCACATCGTGGCGATCCCCATCGACCTGCACGGGTCGCCGACCGCCGCGCCAACGGTCGTCGAAGTGCCGCCATCATCGGGCGGCACCCCCGTGTCCCGCAGCAACGACGCCCAGCTCTGGTACGACAACGATGGCGGTTTCGTGGTCTATCTGGGTGGCTTCGGTCCGTCCCTGGGGGTGCTTCGTCTCGATCGCGACGGCGGCGTTGTTGCGCCCTTGCAAGAACTCAGTACTAGTGTCGCGGCGGGCGTTTCAGCGGTCTACTCCCACGACATGTGGCCAGCCGTCTCGGTCTCAGCGGACGTCCATATCGTTACTGGCCGCGCCGTTTGGGGCGGTGCGCTGTGGTCCTTGGCTACTGCTATCGATACGCAGGGCCGCCCCCTCGGGGACACCTTGCGCTTCGCCCATAGCCTTGTTCCCTCAAGTCACGGTGGGCGAACCTGGTTGTTCGGCGACTACTTGGGCGGAGGCTTGCAGGTCACGGAGCTCGGCTGTGTGCCGTGACGCCGGCCGCAGGCACCGACGGATGGCTCAGATGGCGGCACCAAGGCCCGTTCGAGTGCAAGGGTGTTCGCTTTGCGGTACGCGTGTGATGGAGGAAGGTGCGCCGGGAACGTTTTCGCGGCGGCGCGCAGGTGCAGCAGACCGGCTTGCACCTCGCCCGCCCATGCGAGAGCGTCGCCGAGATTGTGTGCGGCGATAGCCGTGACCACTGAGTCCGCTCCGAGCGTTGTTTGGCGGATTTTCAGCGCGCGGGCGTGGACCTGCGCCGGTCCGGGCGGGGAATTTCTCCCGTACGAGTTCGAGGCGCTCAGCCGTCGATTTTCCAGCGCTCGCCGTTGACGACTGCGTCCGCAAGCGCCTCGAACAGAACCTCGCACTCGTCCTCGTGTCCGTCGAGTGGTTGCATGAACTTCGGCAAAAACAGCAGTGTCGGGTCATCGCCGAAACGCCCGACACTCTCCCCTTGTGGCTCTTCGATCATGCCGTGTTCGGAGTAGACAACCGAGGCACGGAGCGTCTCGAGCTCGAACGAGTGGCCTTCTTCGAGAACGAGCGTGGCCTCCAGGGTGTGTGCGATGAGACCGCGGTTGCAGCCGGACCGGCCGTGAACCACAGTCGCCTTGATTCTGCCTTGGACGCCGATCCAGTTGGCGCTAAAGAGGTTTCTGCAGGTCATGTTGCCGCGGACAACAATGAACCGGTCGTCTCCCCGGTCATGATCGTCGATGTCCGCACTGGAATCGTCGAAGCCATCGGGAAAAATATGAATCGCCTCTGCGCTAAGGTCGGGTGCCCCAGTTGATTCATGAACATGCAGCGGAAGGTCGAGGTCGACCGAGGTGTAGTCGGAAAGTTCCGTCGTCGATAACACGGACTCCAATAGCGAGAGGCTGGAAGAAGAGTCGTTCGGTGATTCAAGTGTTTTCATGGAGCCAGTGGTGGAGACTAACAAGCGGCGGCGGACCGAGATCCCGTCGACTCAGTCCGGCCGAGCTGCGGGTTGCGCGACACGGGTGCTACCGTGCTTTGTGCGGGGGCGGAGCGTCTGCTCACCAAGACCAGGTAACCCATGCGGCGTACACTCTATGGACTGCTAGCCTTCCTGCCCCTCATCGGGGTCGTGGGCATCGCGATTTCGGTCGTCGCGACCACGTTTGGACGCCCCGTCCAGGTAATTGCTGTCGGCCCAGCATCGATCAGGGTCCCCGCGCTGAGCATCGACGAGTTGATTCCCATCGCGGTTGCGATCTGTCTGACTGCATTCATTCAGATCGGAACCTCGATCGCCTTCATCTTGCACTGCCAACGCGATCCAAGATTGGCCGCCGGGGCCCGCATCTGCTGGATGCTGCTCGTGCTGTTCGTGGGCTCGATCGCCCAGCCGATCTACTGGGCCAAGTACGTCCGCACTCCGCCGCCGTGAGGCACTGTTCAGCAACGTCGCTCGGGAACAGGTCCTGACCCCAAACTCAGACACGCCCCGGGGTGTGGCCGCGGCGTTGC
>JAESSZ010000691.1 GCA_016763875.1 Nannocystaceae bacterium | reverse complement strand
CGGTGTGGGCGTCGAGCCAACCGAGCACTGTCTCGTGCCACAGCAAGCTGTTGTGGCCCGAGAGCACCCAGTGGTTTTCGTCGGGGAAGTGCAGGTATCGGCTCTCGATCCCTCGGCGCTGCAGAGCGTTGAACGCGGCTAGACCTTGCTCCTGTGGGACCCGGTAGTCCCGCGACCCGTGGATCACGAGCATCGGCGTTTTCCAGTCGCCGACGAGACGCGCTGGGTTGTGTTTCTCGTACTGCGCTGCGTTGTCGAAGTAGGGCCCACCTTGCTCCCACTCCGGAAACCAGAGTTCCTCGGTCGCGTAGTACATCGAGCGTTGATCGAACACGCCGTCGTGGTTGACCAAACAGGCGAACTGATCCTGCCAGTTGCCCTCGATCCAGTTGATCATGAAGCCGCCGTAGCTCGCTCCCAACGCGCAAGCCCGCTGTCCGTCGATAAACGTGTACTTGGCCAACGCGGCCGAAAGGCCCTTCTTGAGGTCTTCCAACGGCGCCCCGCCCCAGTCTTTGCGGATCGAGTCCGTGAACGCCTGGCCGTAGCCCGTGCTCCCGTGGAAGTCGATCATCACGGAGACGTAGCCGGCTCCCGCGTACGCTTGCGGGTTCCAGCGGTAGTGGAACTTGTTTCCGAACGAGCCCTGCGGTCCGCCGTGAATCAAGAAGGCGAGCGGATACTTGCCGCCCTCCACGAACTCCGACGGTTTCACGACGTAGCCGTACACGGTGTCGCCGTGCGCGCCCTTGAACGAGAACTGTTCGTACTCGCCCATTTTTGCCGCCGACACCTTGGCCGCGTTGATCCTCGTTATCGCCCTCGCTTCACCACCCGCCATGGGGACCGAGAACAACTCCGCGGGGTGCCCCAAGTCGTGGCGCGACACCACGATCTGCTCTCCCGCCACAGCTGGACCGGACAGGGTCCCGCCGGTCGCAACGCGGTGGACCGAGCCGTCTGCCAACGAAACGGAGAAAAGCGCGACTTGGCCCAGGTCTTGGGCGGTGACCCACAGCGTCGTGCCGTCGGGCGAAGCAACGATGTCTCGTGGTGAGCGATCCCAACCGGCCGTGAGCGGCTTTGCGGGGCCATCCGGCCACGCCATCGTTTGGATAACGAAGCGATCGGCCTCGTACCCCGGGCGTTTCATGGCCGCGTAGATCAGCGTCTTGCCGTCGGGCGTGAACAACGGATGGGTATCCCACGCGAGATTGTCGGTCAGCTTCTTCGCCGTGCCCCCGGTGATGGGCACAACGAACAGGTCGAAGTTGGTGGACCAAGGTTCCTCGCGGCCCACATCGCGTGCCGTGAACACGACGCTCGTTCCGTCGGGCGAGATCGTGAACTCCTCGGTGCCGCCGAAAGGTTTGCTGGGCGCGTCGGCATCCATCGCGTTCATCAGCGACACGGGGGCGCCCTTTCCGTCCATCGGAAGCGAGTACAGGTGGGTTCTTCGGCCGTCCGCGTAGGTGTCCCAGTGGCGTACGAAACCGCCGTCGTAGACGTGACCGCTGCGCTGGTCGGCGGCGTCCGCGTCCAGGCGCGCGTTGGTGCATGCGATGTCCTTGCAGTCCGGGAACACCTCAAGCGAGAACACGATCCGTTTGCCCGTTGGGTCGAGCATGAGGTTGCCGACCGGGAGCGGGAGGTCGGTGACTTGCGAGGGGTCGCCGCCGCCTCCAGGCATGCGCCAGACCTGCATCGATCCGCTGCGAGCCGACAAAAACATGATGGCAGCGCCGTTGGCGGTCCATTGCGGTGCTGTGTCTGGCCCAGGATCGCTGGTGAGTTGGGTTGGCTCGCCTCCCGCGACCGGCACGATCCACAGATCGGTTCGCCCCTTGTCAGCGGCAAGGTCAGTCACCCGGCGAACGAAGACAATCGTCTTGCCGTCCGGCGAGACTTGGTGCCCGGAGATGCGGTCCATCGCGAGCATGTCCCGAGCGCCAAAAGGGTGGGGCTTGATCGAGGCGACCGGTTGCGGCTCGGCAATGGGGTCGAGCACCGCCGCAGGTTTTTCTGTCGGGTTGTCAGTTGAACTGTCGGGGTTGTCCGCCGCGCTCGGTGCATGGGCCCGCTCGCCTTGCGCCCCCGAGGGATTCGGTTGCGCGGGATCCGGGGCCTGTTTGGCGCCTGGGCTGTCGCAGGCCCCCGCGAAGGCGGAAATGCCAAAGACCATCAGGGCACACTCCAGGGCGCGTTGCATGACCCGGAGGGTACGGCAGCGCACCGGTTGCGGCCACCGTCGCTACTCCAGATGAGCCAGCGGGGCGAACACGACGTCGAGGCGGTCCGCGGTCAGCTCGATGTCTGCGCGATAGTCGAACTTTAGCGTGACTTCGACGTCACGATCGAAGACCCACTGCACGGCCAAAGTCGCATCGTCGCGGTCGAGAACCGCGTCGTGCACCAGGCCTTGGCGATGGAGCTGCATGCCCTCGGCCACGACCTCGACCCGATCATAGGTGTCCGCGCCAAGCGCCATCGAGGTGAGCTCAGCGCTCGGCGCGTTTGGGCTCAGTGTGACGTGGCTTGAGCCGGCGACCAGCGGAATCCACTGCTGATCCCGGGTGCGTCGCAGCGCGAGTGAGTTGATCTCCACGACCATGGTGTCCACGCCCGGTGGCAGCCCTTCGACTTCGAGCAGCACCCTGGTGGCAACGGCCGGGCGACCCAGACCGTCGCTGGCGGTGGTCGGCACGGTCGCGATATCGCATCCGCTGCCGAGCGCCGCTGCGGCGAGCAACGCGGCCGCCCAGGGCAGGGCGCTGCGGGGTGAACCCGTGCGGCGGGAAGTGTCGGGAATCTGGGCGGGGGGAGATGTGTGCCGCATGCGACGTGCGTCGGCCCTGCGGGGGCCGCCTCGAAGTGAGGTATCGGCGCGTTCGGGACAGTCTTGAGCGGGCGGGGACTCCCCTTGAGAGTCAGGGGGCGGGCGCGACGCGCGGCGAGAGCCCTCGGAACTGCGCATGCAGGTCCAGTGCTCGCCACTCGCCTGCGGCCTGATCGGTCGGCAACGTGATCCCCCCGTACGCCACCCGACACAGATCGACCACCTCGGACTGGAGTGCGGCGAAGATCCGCCGCACCTCATGAAACCGGCCGGTGCGGATCGTGATGCTCGCGAAATGCGTCGCGTTTGGCGACCGGCGCAACGCGGGGTGCATCGCGTCCGCGGACTCCCGGGTCAGTGTCGTAAGCACCGGACGATGCCCGTCATCGAGCTCGAAGTCTGGCGGCGGCGCGATGAACGGGCGGGCGAGACCGGCGTGGTACGTGCGCGGCAGTCCGTACCGAGGATGGGTGAGCTTGTGAAGCAGGGTCCCGTCGGTGGTCCACAGCAGCAGGCCGCTGGTGTCTTTGTCGAGGCGCCCCACGCCCCGAAGCTCGCGGTACAGCGGTGCGTCGTGCAGGCAGGCGTACGCGGTTTCATGCCGGGCATCGCGTTGTGCGGTGACCACCCCGAGGGGTTTGTTCAGAGCCAGCGAAAAACGGTGGTGGAGTTTGACCGGCGCATCGTCGAGCAGCACGTCGCGCGGTAAAGCGGTTGGCGGCAGGGCGAGCGCCGCGTCGTCCAGCCGCTGCCCGGCGGCGTCGCGCAGTCTTCCTGCCCGCAGCAGGCGTTTCACCTGCTTTCGCGACAGGCCAGTGTTCCTTGCCAGCAGGACGTCGAGCCGGGGCACCGCTGGGTACGCTACCCTCCATCGCCGTGAGCCGCCGCCCCCAAGCTCTGCCGGACGAGCAACGGATCGTCGCGCAGGCTCAGAAGGGCTCCCGGCCAGCGTTCGAGAAGATCTACCGTGCCTACGCGCGCACGCTGTACGGCTACGTCCTCATCCCGATGCTCGGTGATGCCGATGACGCCGAGGACTGTTTGCGCGAGACCTTTCTCGCGGCCAATCGTGCGCTGCCTGGCTACGAGTGGAAGCCGTCGGGGATCTACGGCTGGCTCAAGGTGTTGGCGAAAAACAAAGCCCGCGATCTGTTGCGCGCTTCGGGCCGCCGCCAACGGTTGCGGGGCGCCTTCGCGGAGCACGTCGAGGCGTTTGGCGGCGGGGTGGACGCGAGCAACCCCGGGGAAGAGGGGGTCCAGCGCGAGCAGTTGCGCGCGCAGATTGTCGGCGTGCTCGAGTTGCTCAACCCGCGGTATGCGGCGGTCTTGACCCTAAGGTTGCTGGAAGACAAGAGCCGCGAGGAGTGCGCCAAGATCATGGAAGTCAAGATTGGAACGCTGGATGTCCTGTTATACCGGGCGTGCCGTAGCTTTCGGCAGGCCTGCGACAAGCGAGGGATTGTCCTCACCCCGGAGCTATGACACACCTGAAACGACACTCAGTCAGTGAGCGGCGGCGTACCGTAAGGGATGCTTTGCCCACGGCGTTCCGGGGGGCGAGGGAGTCCACGCACGATGTCCACGAGTAACGACAACCAGCCCACAGATCGGCAACGCCACGAAGATGGCGTCATCGACCAGGCCGGATCGTGGGAAGACGCATTGCGCGCGGGGCAGCGCGAGGACGGCGGGGCGGGAAGTGTCGACGCTGAACTGGGCGTGCTGCACTTGCTGCGACACGCGGCTGCCCCCGAGGTTCTCGCCGACGATCGTCTCGATGCCATCTGGGCGCAGGGCCCTGGCGCTGAGGTTGAGCCGTGGTGGAAACGCGCGTGGTCCGGACACAGCGGGTGGATCGCGGGCGCGGCAGCGTTGGCAGGGGCGGCAGCCGTCCTGTTGATCGTACTGCCCACGCGCAATACTGGGGACTCGGATGGTGCGGGCGGGAATCCGGCAATCGCACGGGCCGAGACCTCGCAGCCCCCCACGCAGGCCGAGATGATCGAACGCCAGTTTGCGCTGCTGGCTCCCCGGGCTCGGGCGCAACTCGGTCGAGAAGTCGACGTCAGTCGCGACACGCTGCGCGGCGATCTCATGGCAGACGCCGTTGCGGCTGCCGCACCGGGGTCGGATGTTGGAGGGGCGCCGTGAGACCCGCATCCCTTCTCGGGGCCGGTGGCCGGGGCCGCGGGTGGATCGCGCGCATGCTTCCCATTGCGGCCGGCATGGTGCTCGGTGCTCTGGTCATGCTGGTCGGGCTTGCGCAGGCCGGCCGACTGGCGCCGCAAGATCCGCAGGCCATCGTCGCGTTGGCTCAGCAAGTCCAAACCGTGCACCGCAAGGTCGACCTGTTGCTGCAGCGCAACGATGTTGAGGCTGCGATCGAATCCCTCGAGGACATGCGCACGCTGCCTTGGCCAAACCGCGAACGCGGGGGTGATCTCGGTATGGAACTGCGACACGACATCTACGGTCGACTTGCTCGACTACGGCTCGATAATCCCGACGTTGACTCGATCGATGACGCCGCGCTGCTCGTGTTGATCGACGAGGGGCTCGGAGACGATCCCGCGGCCGTCGACCCCAATCCTTTCACAGCCAGGCTTATCGCATTGCGCGGCGAGACGTTCGAAGCGCAAGGGCGCGACGACGATGCCCTGACCGCGTACGAGCAAGCGCTCGACATCAACCGGATCCTACTTGAGCGCGAACTCGGAGACCCCTCACCGTGACCGGCCGACCCACGCCCACCGCCGTTTATCTTGAGACTTTCGGGATGCTCGCGCTGGCTGTCGGTGCGCTGGCACTGACGGCGTGCAGGAAAAGCGCGCCGAGTGCGAGTCCGTCCGCGGGCGCCGCGGCACAGTACGAGAGCGAGCCCACCGATGACTTCGACAGTGAGTCGCGCGACCCTGACGGTGGCGAGGCGTTGTCCGAACTGGAGTCGCGGCTCCATGGGTTCGAAGACGAACTGGCGCGCGCTGGGGTCGGGGGGCTTGGGTACTCGGAAGAGGCTGCGGGTCGCCCCGACAAGGTCACCGATGGTGGGCCGGCCCAATGCACACGGATCTGCGAACTTGCGACGGCGATCTGCGGGCTAGAAACCAGCATCTGCGAGTTGGCGAGCGAGCATGTCGGCGAGGCGCGCTACGACAAGGCGTGCGCCCGGGTGCGCAGCGATTGTGAGCTCGCCCAGGAGGCATGCGATGCCTGCGGGGGATCGTAGTTTGCGAGCGCTGATTCGGCGCGGGGCTCTTGTGGGCGTTGTCGTCGTCGTGGCACTGGCTGCCTCGGCGTGCAGCGGCCGGAAGGGCTCGGCGCAAAAGACTCAGCCGCCCCCGCAGACCGCGGGCCCCGTGGACTCGCTACGGGCCGCACAGCGGGAGCTTGACGCCAACGACCGTCGCCTCGCAGACCTGGGGATCATTCCCGGAAATACGCTCGGGTTGATATCGGGTGACGCCGTTTCGGGTGACGCCGTTTCGGGTGAGGCGGAAGGCCCCGCACCGGACACGCGTCGGGTGACGGCCGAGGGCGGCGACCAACCGCCGACTCCGGCCGTCCCAGCCGACCCTGGCACTCAGGAACGCGCCTACGTGTCCCCTGAGCCTGCCGCGATGGACTCGCTCAGCAGCGCGTCCGAACCGGAGTCACGGTGTGCCCGGATCTGCGCACTGTCGGAGTTCTCGTGCGCGTTGGCCCAGCAGGTGTGCGAGCTGGCCGCGGGCCACCCCGACGAGCGGCGCTACGGCGAGGTTTGCGAGCGTGCGCAGGCACAGTGCGAGGCTGCCTCGTCCGCGTGCGACGCCTGTCAGTAAGCCACGGCCGGAGCTACCGCTGTGAGGCCGGGTAGGCCCTGTTTCTGTGGGGGACTCGCTTGCCCTCAATCGAGCGGACCGTCACCGACGGGCTCTGCTTTCGCCGCTTTGCCCTTGGGCTTGGGCTTGCCCTTGCCCTTGCCCTTGGGCTTCGGCGCGTTGTGGGCCGACTTTCCGTGACCGTTTCCCGTGCCTGTCGTGTCTCCGTCGGCCGACGGTCCGTCGTCGCGATCGCGGTTTTTGTCGGTCGCAAGCACCATCCAGCGATCGACGTCCTTCACCGAGTCGACGCCCTCCTGGCCGGCTGCGGCGTAGGCTTCGCGGGCCTTGCTCGCGAGTTCACGAGCGCGCGCCTGATCTTCACCGCTCATCGACAGGGCTCGCGCCAGGGCAAACTGCGTGTCTGCGAGCAGGACGGGCTTGAGGCCTTTGCGCCCGCGAACCTTCAGGGCGCGTTCGAGGCGCTCGATCGCACGCTTGGGTTGCTGCTCCTCGAGGTCGAGCAACGCGATCTGGGTGAGTCCGAACGCAAGGTCCGGATGGTCTTTGCCGCGGCTCTTTTGCCAGATCTCCAGGGCGCGTTCGTAGTCTTGGCGTGCTGCCGCGCGGTCGCCCGACTGCAGCCGGGTGCGGCCTTGCTCGTGCAGCGCTCGCGCGGCACGAGGATGCTCGCCGAGCGTGTCGAGCATGAGCTGTAGCGCGCGTTCGTGGGCGACAATCGCGTCCGCGTAGTTCTTCTCGGCAACCAGCGATCGCGCGATGTCCTGGTAGACGGGAGCGAGCTGCACCGAGCGGGTGCCGACGGCGTTTTGCAGGGTGTCGATAGCCTCGTTGTAATGGGCGCGCGCTTCTTGCCCGCGGCCGCGCGCAGAGGCGAGGCGACCCAGGCCGGCTTGAGCTTTGGCCACTACGGGATGGG
>JAESSZ010000690.1 GCA_016763875.1 Nannocystaceae bacterium | reverse complement strand
GATTGGGGTAAATAATTTCGAATATAGAAAGAATGGGCTGCGAGCCATCAGCCACCCTCCCCATCACACCCCACCACCCTCAACATCACAAGAACAACCGCAAGAACGTGCACAGTCGCAAGCCTGTCAACCCCGACGAGGTCACCGTGTTCTCGCTCGATGAGGTCGCCAAAATGCGGAAGGCACTCCAGACCGACGACGACGACGAGCAGTAGCGCGTCGCGTCAGTCTGACGTCAGTCGGAGAACGATATCCCGCAAGCGATCTCGGTGGGCGTTGATCGTCGCCGCAATATTGTCGCCCGTGGGAATCAGGCTGGACGCGTTGAACCACACCACGAACGTCACCTCCTGCTGGGGGAAGTGGTAAGCGAAGGTCCGATACCCAAACTCCTGCCCGCCGTGACCGTAGCCCAGTCGCTCGCCCTCCCCCCACGCCTCCAGCCCAAGGCCATACTCGGGAAAGTCCGACTCTCCGGTTGCGGCGAACGGCATCATTGACTGCAGCGAAGTCTCGGAAACGAGGTCTTTGCGCGCCAGCAGATGGTCGTAGAAGGTCAGTACGTCGCCCGCACTCGACACCATGCCGCCGTCGGGTCCAACGCACTGATTGGCGTAAGACTCGGTCGAGTCGATCAGAGCCTCGTCACCGAAAAGATCGAAGTACCCGCGAACAACGCCACCAAAGTCGAAATCATCGACGTGATAGCTCGTTTGGTCCAAGCCAAGCGGTTCCAGCAGCTCTCGCTGAACAACTGAAGTCTGGTCCAACTCCGTCACGGCTTCGATGACTCGACCAAGCAACAAGTAGTTGGTGTTGGAGTACGACCAGTCCTCACCCGGCGAGAACTCTGCCTTGCGCTTAACGGCTCGCTCGTAACACTGCGCCGTAGACCACGTGCGGTCTGGCCGATTGAACAACTCAAGCACGAAGCTGACGTCGAGGAAGTTGTAGACCCCGCTGGTGTGGCTCAGCAGTTGCCGCACCGTGATGCTGTCGGCGTTAGGAAGACGCCCGTGCTCCTGCGGAAGATAGTCGGTCAAGGGTTCATCGAGATCGATGAGACCACGGTCGACAAGTTTCATGACCGTTGCGGCCACAAAAGTCTTGGTGACGCTCGCGATACGGGTGCGATGGCAGGTCTGCATCGGCAGATCGCGCCCCAGGTCGGCAGAACCGGCCGCGCCCTCCCAGACGCCATCGCCATCTCGAAACGCGATGACCACACCGGGTAGTCCGTCATCGACCGCGTCCTGCAGCGCTTGCTGTACGGCTTGCCCAAGCGGGTGCTCGTTCGTTTCGGCGTCGTGGCCACCGTGTGATTCACACCAATGCGCTTGGCCCTCGGGCTCGGCCTACATCGCAGGCGGCGACCCCCGTGGCCACGGCCGCGACCCAACATAGTCGAATTATCGATTGATCCATGAACCTATCTCCACGGCGACTCCGCCGGTTAGGGTGGCAGCGCCCATCACAGGAACACCATTGGCCACCATGAACGGGGCCCGCACCAATTGTCGGTAGCGCGCGAACACGCGAATCGGCATTCGGGAGACCCGTGCAAAGTCAAAGCCGAGGCCCAACCCGAGACCCATGCGAGCCGAAGCACGCACGGGTGCACGTGCCGCCCTGAGACGCCCGTCCTCTCCCGCGCGGTAGGTCAAGGCCGAGACGGACGCGAGTTGTCCTCCGACGATCACATCGAGGTCTGCGTACAGACCAAAGGGTGCAGTGAACCGCTGACCTAGCGACGCATCGAGGTAGCCTGCGCGCTCGAACTGGACCTGTTTGTACAAGCCGACCGCGAGCCCGGTATGCAACGCGTACCATCGCCGATGGATCCACCGCAGCTCGGTGCCAACGGAACCGGTGAAGTTGCTCGGAAAGGGTTTGAATCCAAGGGCCTGCACGCCGCCGTCGACGATCACTGGCCATGGCTGACGACGCGACCACGTCGCGGGCTTTGATGGCGGTGACACGGTCGGGGGCGCGATTGCTAGCGCCGCGACGAACACAGAAGATAGGCCTGACGACATTCGCATCGTCTTTCCCGCGCCCCTCCGCATCTGTTGAACTGATTGCGTGCTCAACGATCGGCGAGGCAGGCGGCGCTGCTCATCCCGATGATGGGATTCATCGGCACGTGCGGACGTCTTCTTCTGACGGCGCCGATTGGGGCGTACCTGGTCTCGAAGGCTGCGCTGCATCTGCGGCTGAAGGCCGGGAAGGCCGAGCTTCCGCCGCGGGGTTGAGGTTGAGCGCTTCGCCATCCTCACCAGTCGTTTGCTCAAGCTCGATGTCTTCGTACGCGCCGGCCCCCAGCCCGCTTCGGTCGTCTGCAGGGGGCTTGACCACGGATGCCGTAGTCGCGCACGATGCGCATCGCGCTACTAGAGGCCACCTGCGGCCTCTTGACGGGGAAGATCGCTCAAAGAGGTCATGTGTGGCCTATTGAGCTACGCTCGTGCAAGCGGCCATATACGGCCTCAAACTCGGAGAAAACCGACACAACCGGTACCATGTGGCCTAATGGCGATGGCATGGCGACAGCAACGCAAGTCGAACTGGAAATCGGGCGGCGCCTAGCGCGCTTGAGGCTGTCACGAAACGTGACGCAGGCCGCTCTTGCTGAAAAAGCGGGCATCGGCGTACGCACCTTGCGTCGCCTTGAGGCTGGGGAGCGGTCAACCTTCGACACCTTCCTTCGTATCGCCACTGCACTCGATCTGAAGGAAGCCATCCTCTCTGCGTTGCCCAAGGGGGATATTCGGCCCATCGAGCGCGTCTCAAAGAAGGGGAGCGAGCGAAGAAGGGCCAGCGCGGCGTCGCAACGACAGGCTCCATCAACCTGGGCGTGGGGCGACGAGACCGATGACTGACGCGAGCGTGATGTTGTGGGGGCGTCGTATTGGTGCGGTGAGCTGGGACGAGCCGCGTGCGCTTGCCGTCTTTCAATACGATCCTGAATTCGTGGGTGCGGGCATCGAAGTGGCGCCACTGAAGATGCCGGTCCGCGAGGCGCCCTATGAGTTTGCAGCGCTTCGGAGGGAGACCTTCAAGGGACTTCCCGGGATGCTCGCCGATGCGCTACCGGACAAGTTCGGCAACCGACTCATCGACGCCTGGCTTGCCGAAACGGGCCGAAGCGCGGGGTTGTTCAGCCCGGTTGACCGTCTCTGCTACATCGGTCGTCGGGGGATCGGGGCACTTGAGTTCCAGCCCACCATTCGCAAGACAGAACGGTCGAAAACACTGGAAGTCACCCAGCTGGTGAACCTCGCAAACAAGGTCTTGCGTGAACGCGAAAACCTCGGCGGAAAGCTCGGGGGCGAGGACGACGGGGAGGCGCTCGAAGACATCTTGAGCGTTGGCACCTCGGCCGGGGGCGCGCGTGCCAAGGCCGTGCTCGCCTGGAACAGAGAGACCGGCGAGTTCAGGTCCGGGCAAGTGAAGGTCGACGAGGGGTACGAGCACTGGCTCTTGAAGTTCGATGGCGTTTCGAACAACGGAGACAAGGAACTGGCGGACCCGCAGGGCTTCGGCAAGATCGAGTACGCATATCACCTGATGGCCACGGCAGCGGGTATCGAGATGTCAGAGTGCAGGCTTCACCACGAGGGCGGCCCAGCCATTTCATGACCCGTAGGTTCGATAGGGACGGCCGAGGGCGCAAAATTCACATGCAATCTCTCGGAGCGATTCAGCACTTCGACTTCAATGACCCCGCCTCCTACTCCTACGAACAGGCGGTCCTGACAATCCAGAAGTTGGGATTGGGAATGGACGTCGTGGAGCAGCAGTACAAGCGTGCCGTTTTCAACGTCGTCGCCCGCAATCAGGACGACCACGTCAAAAACATCTCCTTTCTCATGGACAGGTCAGGTTCATGGAGACTGTCGCCAGCCTATGACGTGGCTTATGCGTACAACCCCCAGGGGGCCTGGACACGCGACCATCAAATGAGCCTGGCTGGGAAACGAAACGACTTTCGCCATGACGACCTCATGGCCTTCGCCTCGACCGTGGGTCTCAAGCCCGCGCGGGCCATGCAGGCGATCGAACATGTTGTGGGCTCCGTCGAGATGTGGGGGGAGTACGCCGAACAAGCGGGCGTCGAGCCTTTGGACGTGGGCCGAGTCGCGCAGACCTTTCGCCTGGGTCCGCGCGGCCTGCCATGATGCGGAGATTTGCTGCGCGAGAATCGTGCTCGCCGCACGTGAGGCCTGTGAGGACGGCGAAGTTGAACTGATTGCGTGCTCAACGATCGTCGAGGCAGGCGGCGCTCACCCGCTCAACGAACGCGCTTCGCTCGCCGGCAACGTAGCGCCGTGCTTTGTCCGCAAGAGCCTCGCTGAGTCCAGACCGGCAGCTTGCGATCAAGTCCAGCACTTGGAGTTCTTCTCGGAATGTACCCGCAGCGAACTGTGTGAAGTACTGCGTGGCGGTTGCTCGTGTGAGTGTGTAGTCCCGCGCCTGGAGGGCGCGCCGTGCTCGCTTGAGCAACGCGATCTCATCGGCCAACGTCGCCGATGGCTCCGCGGGGGGACCTTGGTCCACTGCGGGCCGCGGTTTCTTCGGAAGCCGTTTCGCCTTGAGCGTGGGCTCAGCAGGTAGTTTGGGGGAACTGAGCAACGGTGGGTCCGATGCAGCGTGTGCGTGCTCGGTCTCAGATCCGTCTGTGTGATGCCCAACCACGGGGGGAACAACTCGCGCTGGCGACTCGGTGGCCGGGCGATCCGCGAGGACCATCGCCAAAACGAGCAGTGCCGCCACCGCGACCACGCCAACCGCCAGGGACCAGGGTCTGTGCCCAGCGTTGGCGGGCGCGGTCTCCGGCCCATCGGGACCATCCGGCCCAACGGGCGCCGACTGCAGCCGCTTGAGCAACTGCGCCTGCTGCGTCAGCGTCGGCGTCGCCTCCACTCTTGCTCGCGCGAGCATCGCCTTGGCGTTGGTTTTCAGTTCATCCACCTTCACGCCTCCGGACTGTCTCGAGTCGGTCAACGCGGGCTTGGAACAGCTGACGTGCCGTCCGTAGTCGCGAATAGACCGTGTTGATGTTGCATCCCACGATGCGAGCGATCTCTGGCACGTTCAGGTCCTCGAGTTCACCGAGCACAAAGACCTCGCGCTTGTCTGGGTCAAGGCTGTCCAAGAACTCCGCCAGCAGCGCCGTCGCCTCAAGACGCTCGACGACCTGATCGGGGCCCGGCCCCTCCTCGACAGGGGACTCGACCTTCGCGATCTTGGATTCGGCCCGACGTCGACCCCGGTGGTGGTGCATGACCACGCGTCGCGTAATGCCCGCTATCCAGCTTCGCATGAGTAGGCCGGGTCGTAGTGGTGGAGTCGGCGCTGCACGATGATGAACACCTCATGCACGGTGTCCTCGGCTTCGGCACTGGACACCCCCAGGTACCGGACGGTCCGCCAGGTGAACTCCACGTGCTCCCGGTACACGGTGTCGAGGCGGAGCGGTGCCGTCTCGTCGGGTTGTGTCGCGGTCCTCAACGCCGCGTATTTCCCGGTCGCCGTCCACTCTGTGAAGGAAAGTAGAACTCAATGCCAAGTCCGCCACGGACACCGGCTCGACGGCTGCGGTAAACCTCGTCGGAGGCCGCCAAAGGTATCGATACGCGCCGAAACGCGACGATGACCTCTGGCCCGAACCACAGCGCGGCGTACGGGCGAAAACGCCACACGATGGCGGCTGAGAGGGTCCCTCCCGCCCAATAACGATGGGCGGTTTGGCGGCCGGACGCGCTGCTGTCATCGAGTCGGAGTGCGCCCATCGCGAGTCCCGCACACAGCGGGAATCGCACGGCATCGCCGCCAACGATCGCGCAACCGCGAGCCTGCACCGTGCCCAGCGTGACCAACGACCGGGCGCCGCCCCCGCGGGCATCGGTTGCGTCCGCAGGTGTCCACAGCGTCCCGGCTAGCTCACCGCGTAGACGTTGCGTCGTCACTCCGACGGCAACGCGACCAGTGGTGAGTGTGGGCACCACGCCGACACCAACACCCG
>JAESSZ010000071.1 GCA_016763875.1 Nannocystaceae bacterium | reverse complement strand
TCGATCGATGATGCGACCGGTGCGGTCGATGCCCGGTGGGCCACGGCGTCCGATGACGTGCGCCTCGCGGCCATCGAAGCCCTAACGCGACGTGCAGTGGCCTGCGTGCTTCGTTTGGATGGACCCGGCGTTGGTGCACATGCAGAACTCGCACGCGCCTGGACGCGCCCCGGTGACGATCGCCTTACGCATTTACGGGTCGAGTATGCGCAGTCGTGGTGTGCGCTGGTGGACGGTCGTCCGGTTGCCGACGATCGCCTCGCAAATCTCGAACGCGAGGCGCGGGGGCTCGGGTGCGCGGAGCTGGTGGTTGACGGTGCGTCGCTGCGCGCGCTTTCGCTTGCGCAAGTGGGTGCCTTCGTCGAGGCGCTCGAGTGCGCACGGCGAGCCTCGCGAATGGGGCGTACCGAGAGACTGCCGCAGTCGGAGTATCTGGCCGGCATCGTTCTCGCGCGGCTGCGTCGCCTCACGGGGCGGCCGCATCTGGCCACGCGGATCCTCTCGGCTCTGCGTGGGTTTGCGCCGCGGTTGTGGCACGACTGGATCGACTGGGAGATCACGATGGCGTCGGGCGTGACCCCGCCTGCAGCGACGGGACCGGGCGTTGGATTGGGCCGCGTTCTTCATCGGGCAGGCGACGGCGACCGCGGGCAGTTCGTGGCAGCTGTGGCGGAGCTTCGTACGCGCGTGGCCGAGGTTGCGCCGTTGGCATGTGACCTCCAACGCACGCAGCTCGCGCTGGATCCCGAATCTGATCCGGCGGCAGCCGATCCTGCGATCGCGCGCTGGTGCTCGGGCGAGTCCGCATTCACGCCTGCCCCCTACGGACTTGCGGGACTCAATGGTCCGCGAATCGAGGAGGGAGCCGCGGTCGGTGGCGCAGTGGTGATCGCGTGGCCAGGTCGGCCAGGTCGTCGTGTGCTCAGGGCCGTCCAAGGACTCGCGTTTGCGCTCACGGCCGACCGGTGGTTGGCGGACCAAAGTGTTGGTCGCACCGAGGGCCTGGTCTCAGCACTCGCGCTGCTGCGTCACGGTGGCACCGACGATGAAGCGCTGTTCCGCAGCGTTTATGGCTTCGCCTACTCGCCATCGCTTCACCGCGGCACGTTTGATGTCGCTCTGCATCGCGCCCGAGGTCGTGTGGAGCCGTTTGGTCACATCGTTCGCAAGACAGGCCAGGTTTGCTTGGAGGTCGTGCGCAGTTTCGTGGTGCCTGATCCTCGCTCGACCCCTGGTCCCGACTCTCGGGTGCTCGGACACCTCGCGCGTGCGGGGCAGTTGAGCGCCCGTGAACTGGCGCAGACGCTCGGAATACCGCTGCGTACCGTTCAGGGGGCGCTGCGAGGCCTAGTGGAGGGCGGTGCGTGCCACCAGCACCGCGTCGGCCGCCGGGTCGTCTACGCGATCGAAGACACGACGTTTCAGGCGCCGACGTTCGCGGGAAAACCGAGCTGACCTCAGAATCGGAGGGTCAATCCCCCTGGGCTCGGCGACCAAGCAACCGCTCGTTTGCGTTTTCGCGTGACCGCAATGATCCCCCACGTGAGACCGGCGGTGGCGAGGCTCCCGCCCACCGCAAACATCACGTTGGCGAGCAGCGCATTGCTGCGGGCGTCAGAGAGTGCGTCACTCGCCGCGACTTGCTCGGTTTCGCTTCGTGCTTCATCGATACGTTGGCGCGACAGTCCGCCAAACGCCGCCCCAACGATGAGGCCCGCGCCACCAACACCTGTCATGACCCAGGGCAAGACGATAGGGGGTGACTCGCTCAGTGGCGGTGCCGGTTGCGGTCTGGGCTCGGGTACGATGGCAGCGGCGGCATCACGCTGCACGCGGGTTCGTAAGCGCTGCACTCGGGCCAGTACCGTCTCGCGATCGGGTGCGTCTGGTGCTCCGTCAAGATAGAGTTCGTACGCCACGATCGCCTCCTCGATCCGCCCCGAACTCTCCTGCGCGCGCCCGAGATTGTAGTGAAGGATCGGCTCGGGGTACTCGCGCAGCAGAGCCTGCAGGACCGTGATGGCCTCGTCGTAGCGCCCCTCGCGAAACAAGATCTCCGCGCGATCGAACCTCGCCCCGGGATCGTCTGGGTCTGTCGCGGTGTCGGCAGAGGGGACGATGGGTGGAGCGGCCCCCACATGCGGAGCGTGGGCGGCCAACACAGCGCCAGTGGCCATAGCCGCGACCCGCACGCGACGCAACGGTGTTCTGGGCGTGAGCCTACCGACCCGAAAGAGCACCACGGACCCCGAGAGTATCACCGTTGCCGACCTCGCCCATGCGCGCAGCCTTGGTAAGGCGAGGCGGGCCCGAGGGTCGGTAGGGTTGCCTTGATGCGGACACGGACGACAATTGTTGGGGCAGCGGCCTGGGTTATCGGACTCGCGCTGGCCGGGGGCCCTGCGGTCGTCGCCGCGTCGGAGTGTGACGATCCGGGCGCGGGCTGGCTCGCGTGCGAAGACTTCGAGGCCGGAGGCTTGGGCTGGACGGACTGGTACGCGCAGTCACAGTGGACGGAGTGCGCCGGGTGCCCCGACGGAGTTAACAACCCCAACAGGATCAGACTCGACAACGACCCCGCGCTTGCTCATGACGGGAACTGGTCGTTGACCACGCCGGGAACGTCCGCCAACCACACGGGCGGTACGTTGCGCTACGCAAGTTGCGAGGGCGAGCAGAACGCGGGCTGCACCCTGGAGGGCCACGACCAATTGTACTTTCGTACGTGGGTCCGGCTCGCGCAGGACCATGACTATGTGCATCACTTTCTCGGGGTCGGTGGTTCACGCCCGGACGCGTACTGGGATGCCAACGGAAACGCAGGGTGCCGACCGAACGGCGAGCGCTGGGCGGGGACCCGCGTCGACCTCAACTCGGACCATGAGCTGTTCTTCTACACGTACTACCCAGGAATGAACTGCGACGCGGGCGGCTATTGCAGCGGTCAGTACGCCGAGGACATTTGCAACGGCTGCGCGAACATCGACATGGCGTGCAGCAACGGACCCGAGTGCTGCTGGGGCGATGTCCTCAGACCAGAGACTCCGGTCGTCGTTCCCACGGAGACGTGGACCTGCATCGAGCTCATGATGGAACTCAACACGCCCGGGCAAGCGGATGGCTCGATGACGTTTTGGGTCAATGACACCGAGGGGCACTCGGTCGAGGGCATGGAGTGGCGCGACGTCCCCGAGTTGCAGCTCAACCGCGCCATGCTCGAGCATTTCATCGATTCCGACGACACCGATCACCCCAACCAAGTCTGGTTTGACGACGTGGTCGTCAGTACGGAGCGGATCGGCTGCAGCGTCACACCGGGAGGGAGCGACGACGACGGCGGACCCGCGCCCGCAGACGACGGCGGTGATTCCACGATGACCGCTGGCGGCGGGACCACAGACGCGGGAGCAGACGACGGTACTGGCGGTGGCGGCAATAGCGGCGCGACAAACAGCGGTGCCGACGGCGGGGCAGACTCCGGCTCAGGCGGCGCTGACACCGAGTCCGGGACCGACCCTCTTGCAGCGGACGACGACGACTCCGCCGGATGCGGGTGCGCGGCTGGATCGGACCGCGGCCCGCTTGGTCCGCTGGCATGGGCGAGCGTGCTGCTCGTCATGGTGAGGCGGCGACGCTGGCGTGGTGGTCTTCGGGCACACGCTCAAGCCGCGTCTGCGGTACGATAGACGTGGCCATGGATTGGCATCCGAGCATACGTTGGGCATCTGTCGTGGCCGTCGCTGCGCTCGGTTGTGTCGTGCCCGATGTCGACCTCGCGGGAAAGTCATGCCCATGCGTCGAGGGTTGGTTCTGCGACGCGTCAACTCAGCTGTGTCGTTCGTCGACCGAACCGGATCCCGAAGGGAGCGGTGAAGGAAGCAGCGAAGGAACTGACGGCGAGCAGACAGGGCCGGTAGTCGCGTTTGAGATCGTCGAGTTCTCCGCCGACTGGTCCACGCCAGAGTCGATCCACTGGACGTGGCAGGCCGAGGGTAGCGAAGCGGAGTTTCACGCTTGGGAGCTGTGGATCGCGACGTCTGCCGACGCGGTGGATGACGAATCTCGCGCCACGGTCTTCGATGGCAGCATCAATCCCGAGCTCGGCCGGTTCACGTTGGCAAACACCTCCGGAATCTCGACCGTCGATCGGACGATCACCGATCTGCTCCAGCCGAGCACCGAGTACTTTGCCCGTCTGCACGTGCTCGATACCGCTGGCGGGCGAACGATGAGTACCAACGTCGCCGTGCGTTCGACGACGGCGCCGCCGACAGACACCCTGGTCATCTTCGCCGACGAGCTGCCCTCGCCCGGCTATCCCGTGCCGGCGATGTGCTTGGCGCTGTCGGACACCGCGCCGCTGTTGGGTACCGAACGACACCTCGCCCTGGATGTGCAGTGCGACGCGGCGGGCGAGGCCGTGTGTGCCGAGGAGGCCCAGCCCGCGCCCGAATGCTGGGAGAATCTTCGCCTGCAAGATCTGGCGCTGACGACCAATGGTCTAGCCGGCGGGGACTTCGCGGATGCATTCGTGGAGCTGCACGTTGCCATCGATGCTCCCGGCGAGAGCCCGGGGCATGGCTGGTGGAGTGACATCGGGATCCGACGATCCGACAAGACCTGGACTGGTCACAACGGCATCACACTTCGGGCAGACGGAGAATACCGTCGTTATCAGATCCCGCTGTCTCAGCTACGCCTGGACCCGGAGCAGTTCGACGGCATCGTGGACGGCGT
>JAESSZ010000689.1 GCA_016763875.1 Nannocystaceae bacterium | reverse complement strand
GCGGGCGTAGGGACGACCGCGGGCTCAGGCGGGACTACTGGAACCGGTCTGAGTGCGAAAGTCCTCTGGCTTAGCGCATCGCTCGCGGCGCTCGTGCTCGCCGTTGTTGCGTTCGCTGTGTTCCGGGCCGAAGACCCGGTCAGCGCGGCCGCGCCTCAATCCACTGCGGCGCCAGTCCTGGACGACGAACTGCTCGCACACCTGCGTCAGAGGCGTGAAGCGATCAGAGCGGAAACCACCCAGCCAGTCTCGTGCGCGTTTCATGGCACCGTGCAGAACCGCGACGGCCAGGCGATCGCTGGCGCCGTCCTGGCTCTGGCAAAGGACTCCGCGCAGACGAACGTGTTGGATCCGGAGGCGACCACAAGCGACGCCGAGGGTCTGTGGCAGTCCGACCCGTTGGACGAAGGTGAATACGTGATCTCTGTGACTGCGCCTGGTCACCTCGCCTCGACGGCGGTCCATACGTGCGACGGTACGGGCGGACCAGCCTTGGATCTCGTCCTGGAACCGGGTGGAACTCGGCTCCACGGTACCGTGGAGGATATCGGCGGCGGCCCGATCGCTGGCGTTACCGTGTGGCTCGTACCCACGATGGGAAACACAGGTGCCGCGATCGCGACCATCACCGCAGACGACGGGACCTACGACGTATCGCTTCATCCGGACCGCTACACCCTGCTTGCGGTTCACCCGGTATACGTGTTGGAGGGGCGTCAGACCGTTGTTTCGGGCAGAGCCGCGCGCGAGGATTTCGTCCTCGTGCCCGGCGGCGCGATCGAAGGCGTGGTGACTGAAGTGTCGACCGGTGATCCGGTTCAGGGCGCCCGCGTCACGACGGTCTGGTCGCTTCAAGACATGACCCGGGGTCCGTCGCCTTTCGCGAGCGTGTTCGCAGCGATGTTCCCCGCCGTGACCGACGCCTCCGGGAAGTACCGATTAACCGGACTGCCACCGGGCGCGGTCCGCGTCACAGCCCGCACCAAGACCCTCGTGAATCAGGACCCTGCGGTCGCTAAGCTCGCGATCGCCGAAACGGAAAGCGATGTAGCGATCGAGGTCAGCGAGGCGTTCTCTGTTTCTGGTTTTGTCGTCGAACGAGGCAACGCGACCGAGGGAATCGCCGGAGTGAACGTTGTGGTTATCGCCAATAACGGGCTACGCGCGCCGAACTTTGCGACCACCGACGACGCCGGGTACTACGAGATCGCCGGTATCGTGTCGGGCGAGTACCAACTCCTCGTCGCGGGTGAAGGCGCAGCGGCACTCATCGCGGACAACAGCATCGTCATCACAGATCACGATGTGAAGGATGTCCTTGTCCGAGCCGAACGCGGAGTTTCTGTGAGTGGGCGCATCACACCTCCGGGGCGAGCGTCGATTCGTCTTCAACCCGCATCGCACGAGACTGACCCCGCAGGTCTGCTCGCTTTCGCGGTCGCATCCCTGGCCCCTGTCGAGATCGACGCATCAGGCGTGTTCCGAATCTCGTCCGTGGCGGATGGGGACTACATTCTGGTCGCAAGTACCATCGACGGTGAAGGTCGCGTGCCGGTGACGGTGGACGGGTCTGGCGTCACCGACGTCGCTGTGGACATCGAGCCACTGGCTCGCATTGAAGGACGAGTCACGGACAGCACCGGCCGTGCTCTGGTCGGCGCACTCGTCGTCGCCGTCGCGGGGCCCACGATCGGGTTTCCGACCCACGCTCGCACCGACCACGACGGAGGGTTCGAGATCGTCGGACTTCCGGCGGCCACCTACAAGATCGCGGTGTTCGACGGCGTCGGCCAGCGCCCTTGGGCGGATGTTGCCCCCTCCAAGATGTTTGAGGCACGCGCCCTCGACGTCGACGATGGTGACTCCGCTGAACTGGACCTCTCGGTGCAGAGCGAGGCGAAGCAACTTAGCGGCGTCGTTGTGGACCCCAGTGGCGAGCCGATCCAAGATGCGTGGGTGCGGGTGCGGGCGCGCGGATCCCAGCCGGCTCCGGCCGGGTACGGCCCCCAGCCCACGCTGACCGATAGTGCGGGGGAGTTCACGATCGATGCACTCTTTGGCGCTGACTTCGAGGTTCGGGCAACGGGGCACAGAGGCAAACTCGAGGCCGTTCCCGTCGACGCCACAGCTGAGACGCCGGTCGTCCTAACGTTGGCCGCGATTTCAACCGTCGTTGCGTCGGTCACCGAGAACGGTCTCCCGGTCCAAGACTTCAAACTGTACGTATCCGGTGGACCCACCACTGTGATCACGAGTTTCGTCGAGAAGAAGAACGGGGCGTTCGTGCTTCCGAACCTGATGTCTGGGACCTACAAGATCGAGGTGAGCAGCGAGACCGGCTACGCCAGGGAGCAGGTCACGGTCGGGCCAGATCCAGAAACGTCGGTCGAGTTGCAGCTTCAGTCCACGGCTTCAATCCACGGTAAAGTGCTCGGCGAGGATGGATTTGCTCTTGGTGGCGCAAAGCTACTCATGGTCGGCGTACGCCTCTCGACGCATGAACTTCTCGGCCCCGCGGGACTGCCCGTGTCGGACGACGGCACGTTCGAGGTGCACGGGCTGGCCGCTGGGCGGGGTCGAATCTTGATCCTTGGTCCAGGCGAGAGCCCCGATTTCGTTGGGTCGTTAAGCTTCCGGTTGAAATCTGGGGACGACCTCGACCTTGGTACGATGCAACAGGGGAAGCGTCGGTCGCGGGCATCTGCGCCGTTCATCGACTCGAGCGAGGAGCTCGGCGTTCGCTTCTTCGTGGGTCCAACCCCCCCAACCGAAGCGCAACTTCTAGCGCTGGACGAGGCCGAAGCCCCGCGAGACCTACTCGAGACCCGCGGTGCGCAGCTTTGGATCGCCACTATGACCTCGGACGGCCCCGCATACCGAGCCGGGATCCGAACGGGGGACTCTGTCCACGCAGTGGGCCAAATGCAAGTCGGCGACGAGCACCGGACCCCGTCGGACGCGATGATCTCCTTGAGCGAGCGATGGCGATCGACCGGGCGATCCGTGCTCTGGGTGGTTGAGCGTGACGGTGAGAGGCTGGAGCTTCCCCTCATCGTCCCGGAGTAGTCGAAGCTAGAGCCGGATGATTCGGCCATCGCACCCAAGCCCACTCCTGCCTAAAAAACGCAGCGAACGAAGCGGCAATACTCAGTCGGCGCGCCATCGGTGTCGGTAGGGGGCGTCCACCGTCCTTCCACCGCGGCGTAACACGCCCGAGCCGCCTTGCCCGGCTC
>JAESSZ010000688.1 GCA_016763875.1 Nannocystaceae bacterium | reverse complement strand
AGGCCAGCAGGGCAATGCAGCCGGCCGCCGTGAGCGCGGTGGTCTTGATGAGCGTAGGTGTCGTCATATCTGTCCGTACCTTCGGCGTGTCGTCGGTTCGCTGTGTTGTACCGCGGATGTCGGGGCGCGGGCGCGCCTGAAGTGAAAACGGAGGTTCGGCGCCCGCAACGCCGCAACAGTCGGCCGCATGACAGCTCGTTGCAAGACGTGAGGAGCGCCACGACAATGGCCGCTGTGGTCGACTCCCGCGCGAAACCGCGAAATCGAGCCAACAACGGCCACTGAACTTCCAAACCCGCTGCGATCAAACGCTGGCGAGCGGTCTAGACCCAATCAGCCCGGCGGCTGAATGGTCTCCTGAATGATACCCGTCAGGCACTCGATCGCGTCCGAAAAGTCCGTGTCGCAGATCGACTCGATGCAGCAGCGAACCCCGCCGCCCTGAATGGAGCCGTCTTCGTTCTTGAGGTTGAGTTCCTCACACACCTCTTTGATGCGCACGGGTGGAATCGCCTGGCCGGTGAACGCACCCAAGGAGTCCTGACCGGTGCAGCCGGGGCCGATCCCGAAGTCGAACTGCTTGTCTGCCGCGTCCACACTCATCGCGAACTCGTCCGGCAAGATATCGCCGCCCCCAGGCATCCCCGTGTACTGCCCGTCGACCCAGTTCCGATACTCAAGGGCAAACACGCCGCCCGCGGTGGGCTCGAACGGTGCCTCATCGTTGTGCGCAGTCACCTCGGGCACGCCCAAGATGCCGAGCATGATGACTTCCTTCTTCTGCGAGTCGCGAAGGTCGTTGATCAGGTAGTTGGTGTACCGCGTGATCGGCTGCAGATCTTCCGCCTGCCGCGAAGTGCAGTCCGAGAACACACCGTTGGCGTCCGGTCCTGTGCACTGGACCCCTGCATTCCAACAGATCGCGCTCGAAGCCTGCTGCATCCCATTGTCGGGATTGGTCTCTTGGAACGTGGCGTCGTCCATGATCGAGTAGTCCTTGACCGAACAGTCGGCCTCGTCCGTCACGATAGCGATCGCCAGCAGTGCGTCAGGCCGCAGGAACGGCGTCGGCCCGGTGTTCCAGTCGGCCCCGGGATTGAGCGCCTGAAGCATGTTCTCGAGCGGCGACTCGTAGCCGCAGCCATCGATGCCCTGAGGGCCGATGCACGCGAGCGCCTGCGCGACCGGCGAGTCCAGCGTTCCGTCCCCGTTGATATCCGTCGGGGGGACCATGTTGACGTTGTTGGTCTCGCCCTGGAACGCGATGTAGTTCGCCGACGGTGCCGCACCATTGGGGCACACGTCCGTACACGCGCTCTCGATCTCCACAGAACCGGTGAGGTCGGTGAACCGAGCGAGTCGATCCGTACAAGGACTCGAGATCGGCGCGCCGCCCGACGGCTCGTAGTCCTCGGGCTCGAACGGCGTACACAACGGATTACCGAAGTCCGTCGTGGTCACCATGATCTGCACGTCCGGATTGACGGCCATCCCGGCGGAGTCCTGCAACCCCTCGAGTTTCTCGATGAGAAGCGGGAAGTTGCGCGCCAGGTTGACCTGCTCCTGGCCCATCGTGCCCGAGTTGTCGATGACGATCAGGAGATCGATCTGGTCGGTACAACCAATGTCGGCGTTGTCGCAGCCAGGCACCGTCGTCCCACCGACATCCAGTTTCTCGCTGGTGCCACCGCCATCGTCGTCGTCTCCTTCTCCAGCCGTGTCGTCCCCTGCCGCCGCCGAGGCGCTGATGCCCGACATTGGCCCACTGGCGGCGTCGTCGCCGCCAGGCTCGTCGCTGGCACAGGAACCCAGGATCAGCCCTATCCCCACAAGGCTGAGTGGAATCAGATCAAGTCGCTTCATTGTTGTGAACCCTGTTGTCCCATGGTCGTCGGCGCAGGACTCCAAGCCCCCAGCGCGTGTCCCCACGGTGCGTTTTGCGTTTGCAGACTACCACCAAACCAACCGGCCCGGTCAGCTCTCCATCAACGATGGCGACCAAAGTCGCGCCCCCCCTGCGTGCCCCAGCGGAGCAGCAAACAAGGTCGATCTCTACGGGTCGAGGCGGGTGGTTTGATGTCGGCGGCACTGTCCCTATCGAGTAGGAAGCGCGACGCCCGAACATCGGCTCAGTTTTTTTTCCGCGTCGCTCCCGGGCGGGGAACGAACCTTTTGTTAGTTATCGGGGCAAATCTCGTGCCCGTCGGCGGCATGGATCTGCGCGGCCGCGTCGAGTTGCCCCTGAGAGACGAGCCAGATAGCGGCACCGTCCTCGGTCTCGAAGCACTCGCTGGTCGACTCCCCGGTGGTGAAGTGGGTGAGGACCGCGATGCGATAACGCCCCGGAGACGACACCTCGACGGCAAGCAACGCAGTGGGGTCGATGGCGGGGCACGTGAAAACGGTGCCCTCAACAGATGCGGGGAGTTCGCACTCGCCCTCCGCGCTCGCGCATTGCGGCTCGGCGCGGAGCACGACATCGATCACACCGTCCATGTCGCAAAAGTGGTTTGTGTCGATGACGGCCAACAGCGTCGCGGCTGCCTCCGCCGACCCAGTCCCGCCGCCGTCGAGCACGGGAAGGGTGTCGCCGCAGGCAGTCAGCAGCCCGAGAGCCACCAAGAGCTTCGCCGCTCGACGCCATCGGAGGCTCAAGACCACAGACATCCGCTCCGGCGGCCACCTTGCGTCGTCGAGGTCTGCGCTACGCTCAACGGGTCGATGGCCAGCTCCACGATCAGTTCCGTGATCAGTTCCGTGATCAGCTCCGTGATCAGCTCCATGCTCAACTCCATGATCAGTGCTGCAGCGAGGTCGTCCCCGCGTGGTACCGCCCCAGCCTGCCGCAGTTGGGACTCGCTGTCATCTGGGCCACGTCAGCGTATGCGCGACCTCTCGCCGACGGCTTTGGCCGCCACCATCGCGGTCACACTCGCTACCACCTCCGTCACCGCCCACGCGACCGCCGCCGAGCATGCGCGCGCGCAGGTGGAGCCCGCGAGCATCGCCCCCGACGAAGTTGCGCCCGAAGACGCCGCCGTACAAAGCGCGAAAGCAAAATACAACGAGGGCCGCGCCAAGTTTGAAACCGCGGACTACTCGGGCGCTATCGAGTTGTGGACTCAGGCGTACTCGAGCGTGCCCGACAACCAGAGCGCCGCTCGGATCAAGGCGCTACTCATCTTCAATATCGCGACCGCGCACGAGCGCGTCTACGACGTCACCAAGGATCTCTCGCAACTGCGGCGGGCGAGGATCTTGTTGGTCGACTTCGCGCCATCGCTGCCGCAGCTGTACACCGACGACTTGCTGCAAACCGAGACCGCGCGAGTCAACGAACGGATCGCGGACATCGACACGCAGATCAAGGCGGCCGAGGACTTGGCACGACCGCCCGGCGAGAGGGGCCCGCAGCCGGCTCCCACTGACCCCAGCCAAGACGAGCCCTCCGCTGCCGGGCGTGGACTGGTCATCGGCGGCGCGGTGACACTGGCGCTGGGCGCCGCGGGCCTGGGCATCATGGGCGCGGGACTGGCGATAGGTTCGGGTGCCAACGACCTCACCGATCCCGCCCAGGACGACATCGATGGCCGCGGAGATCAGTTCGACCGCGGCCGGACCGGCAACAGCCTCGCCATCGCGGGTGCGGTGGTTGGCGGGGTTGGCGTGCTCACCGGCGCGGTGTTGATCGGTCTCGGCCTGACACGCAAACGCAAACTCGCGTGGAACACAGGACCCGGCCTGGTCGGTGTCGGGCTACGCGGGCAGTTCTAGCGCTCGTCTTCGTCCGGTACGTAGCCGATCGCGACCTGGTCGACGGTCCACCCGTACTCGGGCGGGGGTGCGGGAGTGACAGCGGCGCAGTTGAAGCCACAGTTACCGCAGTCGTAGCTCATCCTGAACCTGATACGAATCGATTTTCCCTCGAAACTCTTGAGGTCTGCGGCGACCGTGTTCAAGCCATTTCCACCGCTTGCTCCAACGAACGCTGGGCCAGTCACCGGATTGGGAATCTCGCGCGGGGGACCACACTCCGAGCCCGGATCAATGATGCCGTTGCCGTAGATGCCCGGGAGTTTGAGGGCACCGTCGTCGGCGGTTACCGCAAACACAATCCCCCCGTCATTGGTGCCGTTCTGCAACCCGCACATGTGCACATCCAGCTGCGGATCGAGCGTGTGCCTGTGCCTGAAACGAAGTTCGGCGCGCATGCCCGACGGCGCCGGGTCGATCATGACCTCGGTGGCGAACTCCAGGTCGGCAACCCCAGAGGCGCACGAGTAGACCCCGGTCCGCCACTGACCGTTCACGATTCTCCAGCCATGATCATTGGGCAGACTGGATGCTGGCGGCACTGCAGGAACCTCCCCCTGCCACAAGTCTGCGGTGACGTCGGAGTCGCCCACGCCGTCCAAAAACAATGTCTTGTGACACCACTTCGTGCACGGGCTAAAAAAATCGTCGGTGTCGGCCGTCGGCTCGCATTCTTCGCCAGCGGCTGAGTTGAGCACACCATCGCCACACAACGCAGGCGTGCAGTCCGCGTTGCACTTGCTCGTGTGTGTCTGCGGGTCACAGTCTGCGCCTGGGTCGAGCATGCTGCCACAGCCTTCGGCGAGACCAGTCGAGCCGCCGGACGACATCCCGACGGTGTCAGACCCCCCGGTGCTCTGGCCAGACGTCGACATCGACTTCGACTTCGAGGCACCCGTGGTCCCTGTTGATGGGGGTCCGCCGCAAAAAGACTCGATGCATGTTTGGCCACGGCCACAGTCGCCGTTGTCGACACACGGCAAGCCGAGCGCGTCGGCCCCGGTGAAGCAACCGCTGCCCGCAAGCATCAACCCCACAGCCACAAGCGACCGGCTTCCCCGCACACGCCGTGGTATAGCAATAATCACGATGGATTATCATGATGTGCTTGGAGGACTGCGGCAAGGATGGGTCGGCGTCCCGCTCGCACTACTCCTCGCGTTTGGCGGGTGTGCGGACGACGGTGGCGGTAGCGGCAGCAGCGAAGAGTCCGGGCCCTCAAGTGAATCGGGCACCGTTGCCACCACGACCGACGACCCGTCCACCAGCGCGAGCAATGGCACCTACGGTACCGCTGGCACGATCGGCACCGATAGTTCGTCCGGCACCACGCCCACCGTCACCAGCCTCGACGGCAGCACGGGCGATACGATGATCGCATGTGGCAACGGGGAACAAGCCCCGGGCGAGTTCTGCTTCGAACCCGCCCAAACGGTCCTGTCGACGCCAGCCGGGGCCCTCATCACTGCCGACTTCAACGACGATGGCGTCCCCGACCTGGCCGCCGGAACGGAGGATGGGGTGTCGATTCTTGTCGGTCTCGGTGACGGCACGTTCGCGTCGGAGCCCGAGTTGGCGGCCGCATCAGGCGTCCTGGCACTCGCCGTGGCAGATCTCGATGCGGACGGGCGTGCAGACCTGGTCTCCGCCAACGCCAACGCGAACTCTATTACGGTGTGGTTCTCGGCCGGCGACGGGACCTTCGTCGAAGGCGCAACGGTCGCTGTGGGCACCTTCCCGCGAGCGCTTGCCCTCGGTCATACGGACGACGACGGCCTTTTGGACCTTGTGGTCGTCAACGAGACCAGCGACGACGTCACGATTCTCGGCGGGTTCGGCGACGGCACCTTCGCCGAAGTGCAGACCCTACTGGTCGGCACCGCGCCAGCGGCGATCACCAGCGCATCGCGGCCCGAGACACCGCTCACGAGCCTGCTGGTAGTCAACTTTGGCAGCGACAGCGTCATCCCGCTGCAAGCCGATGAGACGGGGTTCATGGCCGGCGCAGCAGTCGCGGTAGGCGGCGGTCCACGCGCGATTGCGATGGCCGATCTCAACGGCGACCAGGTCCCCGACATCGCAACCGCAGACGAATCTGCCAATGGGGTCACGATCTTAGCCGGTGTTGGAGACGGCTCGTTCGTCTTGGAGCAACAACTCGTCGCCGGCGACGCACCACGTGATCTACTAACGTCGGACTTGGATGGCGACGGTCAGGCCGAGCTGGTGGTTGCCCTCCAGGGGGACAACGCGATCGGCGTGTTGCGCCGCGACGATGACGGCTGGCTCCCGGCTCAGAACATCCCGACGGCCCCTCAGCCCGTTGCACTGGCAGCAGCCGACTTCAACGGCGATGGTGCGATCGACCTCGCCGCCGCCACGGCGGCCTCCGACGGCGGTGTCGTCGTCCTGCTCTCCGATCCCTGACACGACTGGGCACGACCGCAACATCGCGTCCGGCTATCAGCCAGGACATTATTGTCTCGGTCTGCAGCGCGCCTCACGAGGCAATGTGCCAGTTGGCCATCAAAGCGCTGGCGTTTGCTGCCATCGGCCGCTATCGTCTAAACCATGGTTAGGTTGGATAGACTTGCGGTGGCGTGTCTCGCGGTAGCGTTTGTTGGCGCATGCGCGGACGACAGCACTCGCGCGGATCAAGCGCCAGAGGACGGCGACGGGGCGGGTGGCACGGACACTGCGGAACCGCACCAAGAGGACGAGACCGGGACCGCGCCAGGATCGGGCAACCCGGACGACGGAGGTACAGACAGCCAGGGCGCCGCAGACGGTAGCGACGACGATGGCGACAACGGCGACTTCGCGTGTGCTGCCGATTGTGGGCCCGCTGGAAAATGCGTGCTGAGTGAGGACGGTCTTGAGTCGTGCGCATGCGACGTGGGCTACACACCGTTTGGCATGCAGTGTCTGGTCTGCAAGGAGACCAGTGGCTTCACGGAACTCGCGATCGAACCGGTCGATGTTGCGGTCCGCGTGCTCATCAACGGCGAGCCCGCCCCCGCGTCGAACTACGAGAACGCGGCGATTTGGCTGCAAGACCGAGCTTCAGGCGACCGCGTCCGGCTAGGAGAGACCAAGGATGGCAGCCGCCTCGCCGCCTCCGTTCTCCCCGGGACCTACGACGTCATGTATGAGCGCCTGCTGGGCGGCAATGTGGTCCCGCGTAACGAGGCCGCGATCGTCGGACGTTTGGACGTCTGGGACTCGACGGAGATGGAGATCGACCTCCAAGCAGTTGATGTCCGTGGCGCCATCACGCTCGCAGGTGCCGAGCCCCCGCAAGGCAACTACGAGAACGGAAAGATCGTGTTCGTTGACCCGCGGACCGGGGACGAGATTCACGTCGGAAACACCAACAACGGAAGCTACGCAGCGACCGTGCTGCCAGGTAAGTACGACGTGCACTATCAGCTCCTGCTCGGTGGAGACGATGTCCCTAGCAACCGGGACGCGTTCATCACCACCGTCGAGGTCAAAGCAGACGACTCGACCCGCGCGCAGATCGACATCGACGTGCCAGTGATCGAGATCTCCGGGCCCATCACGCTCGACGGCGCCTCGCCACCGCAGTCCAACTACGAGACCGCCGCACTGGTCCTCGTAGACCTCACCACCGGGGACGAGGTGCTGCTCGGCGAGACGCAACACGGCGAGTTCTCGCGCCGGGTTGTCCCTGGCGTGTACGATCTGGTCTACCAGCGCATTCTTGGCGGCGACGTTGTCCCGATCAATCGCCGGGCTGTGCTCGGTACCGTCGATGTTGTGTCTGAGCCGAACTTCACCGTGGCTATCGAGACGGCCACGATCGCAGGCGACTTCACGCTGGACGACGGCCCGATGACCGCTGCGCCCGGCGAAGACGCCACGGTATCGTTGCTCGACCCAAAAACCGGAGACGAGATTCTCCTTGGAAATCTCAGCACGGGCAGCTTCAACCGAAAAGTTTTACCGGGCAGCTACGACGTCGTGTACTCCCAACTTTCGGCGGCAGGCGCACTTCCTGCGAATACCGGGGCCATCCTTCAGAGCCTCGACGTCGCGCCCGGAGACTCTCGCGTGCCCGCGATCGATATCGGCACCGCGGTCGTGACCGGGTCGATCTTGCTGGACGGGCTCGAGCCGCCAACGTCAGAATTCAGCGACGGCCGCCTGTACCTGCGGAACCAGAGCAGCGGCGACTCCGTGCTTCTTGGCAGCACTCGCGCGGGCGAGTTCGCTGCCACTGTCGTCCCTGGGACCTACGATGTGGTGTACGTGGTGGAAACCGCAGGCGAGGAGGTCCCGGTTAACAACCGCGCCACCGTACTGTCGTCCATCGACGTTACCGACGGCGCAGAGTTGGCGTTGGACATCCCCGTGTTCGAGGTGCTGGGCCGTCTGCTGGTCAACGGGACACGAGCCCCCAGCGACACCGGCAACCGTGGCCAACTGCTACTCGAGGACGTGGCCACCGGTGACATCATCCCGCTGGGCGGCACGAACGCGGGGGATTTTTCCCGGAACGTGACGGCCGGCAGGTACGTCGTCGTGTACGAGGGTCAAGCCTCAACGGGCATCATGCCCGCCAACGAGCACGCCGGCCTTGCGTGCCTCGACCTCGTCGTCCGCTAGGTCCGTCGTCCGCTAGCCGGTGGTCCGCTCACCGGTTAGCGCCGCGAGACCGTCAACCCGACGGCACCCATTTGTTCACGAGCCACAGCGACAGATCCTCGTTGAACGTGATGATCAGCAGCGCGGTGAGCATGAGGAACAGGAACGGCAGCGCCATTCGATAGAGCTGTACGACGGGCCGTCCAAACGCCAACGATGAGATGAACAGGTTGAGCCCAACCGGCGGCGTGATGTAGCCGATCTCGAGGTTGGCCAGGAAAATGATGCCCAGGTGCACGGGGTGGATACCGTAGACCTCCGCGATCGGCGTAATGAGCGGAACGACGACGATAATCGCCGAGAAGATGTCCATCAGGCAGCCGACGATGAGTAAGAACACCGTCAGCAGGATGAGGAACGTAAACCGGCTATCGATCTGATCCTGGATGGCCGCCAGGATCTTCATCGGGACCTCCTCCTGGACCAGGTAGTTGGTCAGGCCCAGCGCGACGCCCAGGATGATCATGATCGCGCCAACCATGACGATGGACTCGCGGATCACCTTGAAGAGGTCAGGCCGCTCGTCGTCGCCGCCCCACAACTTGATGTCCTTGTGGACGAAGACCTCGATGATGAGCAGGTAGATCGCACAGATCGCGGAGGCCTCGGCGATTGTCACCAAGCCATCAGTAAACCCGGGGATCCCGTAGATCGCGGTGAGCACCACCAGCGGCACCGCCAGCTCGTACTTTGCGAGCCAGACCGTGCTCGCAGCCTCGCGAAAGTCAAACGGTGTGCGGTTGACTTTGTGTTTGCGCCCGATGAAGAGCGAATACCCGCCCAATACGGTAAGGAAGATCGTGCCCGGAATGATGCCGGCGACGAACAGTTGGTCGATGCTCGTGCGCGCGACGATCCCGTACAAAATGATGGGCAGCGACGGCGGAAACAGCAGGCCGATGGATCCCGACGACGTGATGAGGCCGAGCGAGAAGTCTTCGGGATAGCGCTCGCGGACCAACATCGGATACAGCAAGCCGCCCAACGCGATAATCGTGACGCCTGAGGCACCGGTAAACGTCGTGAAGAAAGCGCAGGACGCGATCACCACGATGCCCAGTCCACCCGGCAGCCAGCCCAGCAACGCCCGGCTCACCCGGACAAGCCGGTCCGCGGCGCGCGACTCGGCCATCAAGAACCCCGCCAACGTAAACAGCGGGATGGTGATGAGGTGGGGGTTGGTCGCGAGTTTGTAGTGCTCCTCGCTCATGACCACGAGCGGTATGCCCGCGGCCGAGAAGTTGGCCATGCCGGACGCGCCGAGCACGACAAAAAGGGGCGCGCCAAACAGCGCGAGCAATACCAAGATGAGTCCAACAATCGCGCTCATCGGTCGCCTCCGTTCTCTGATTTGGTTTTTGGCTCGGACTCAGGATCCGGCTCTGGGTCACTCGCAGGGTCCGGCTCTGGGTCCGGCTCTGGGTCCGGTTCGTCGTCAGGATCGTCGTCAGGATCGTCGTCAGGTTCGTCGTCGACCGTGGGCACCGCATCTGGCTCCAGCTCGTCGGCTGCCGCCTCCGCATCACCCTCGTGCTCGTCCTCGTCCTCTTCCTCGTCCTCTCCCTCGTCGTCTTCCTCGTCGTCGTCCGGCGGCGTAGCGATGACCGGGGCATCGGGTGGTGCCTCGGTGCCAGTCGCGGTCTCGAGCAATCGCACGGTGAAATGCAGGGCCATCAATCCAAACCCCACCGGGAACATCAGTTGCGCCTGCCACTCCAGCAGCCACGGGGTGATCTCTTTGGGGTACTGCTGACCTATCGCCACCAGATCGCTGCCCGAACCCGCGAGTTTGAGGCACACGCCTATCGAGACCACAGTGATCAGGAGCCGAACGATGCGCCCAACCTTGGCGCTAAGGATCTTGCTCAGCGCGTCGATGTTGATGTGTTTGCGGCGTTGTGTCGCCAGCATTGCACCAAAGAAACTCACAACGATCACAAGCTGACGCAGCAGGTCGTCGATCCAGTCGAGCTTGATCGCATTGACGAACGCGACCCCCCAGGCGGCCCAAGAGCCCTCAGCCGGCGGGCCACCGGACGGGCCTGAGTCCACGTCCAGCGTGCGGCCATCGCGAGCCGCATCGACCATCGGCAAGTTCTCGAACTGGTCGTCGTCGTCGCCGAAGTCGTCGTCTTCGTCGTCTTCCTCGTCTGACTTGTCGTCGTCCTCGCCGAAGTCTCCACCGAAGCCGTCGTCGTCGTCGTCTTCTTCGTCGTCCTCGCCACCGAAGTCTCCGCCGAAATCCCCGGCAGCCTTCGGCTTAGCGGGCTCATCGTCCTCACCATCGCCGAAGTCTCCGCCAAAGTCTCCGGCAGCCTTCGGCTTGGCCGGCGCCACGACCTTGTCGTCACCATCGCCGTCGTCACCATCGCCGTCGTCACCATCGCCGTCGCCGTCGTCCTCGCCGAAATCCCCACCAAAATCACCGAGTGCGGGTTCCGGTTCCGGTTTCTTGGCTGCTTCGTCCGCGTCGTCGTCGTCTTCGCCAAAGTCGCCGCCGAAGTCCGCCGCGTCGTCGTCGTCTTCCGCGTCGTCACCGAAGTCTCCGGCAAACCCCGCGCCGCCCGCTACGGCCTTCGGCGCATCCGCCACGGCCTTCGGCGCATCCGCCACGGCCTTCGGCGCATCACTGACGCTCGTGGCGGCGTCAGCTGATGCAGGTGCAGTCGGAGGTCCGCTGTGCGCCCACCGCGTCTGCAACGGCACCAGCACATTGCGGTACACAACGTTGTATCCCGCCAGTCCGAGCATCAGCAGCACGAGACTGACGGCGATGCCGGTCTCAAGCCGCAGAAGCATCGCCTCGAGTTGCTGGACGCGCTTCATCCAGGCTTAGATACCGCAATATTCGGCACCAGCGCCAGCGGCCAGGCGGTTTTGAGGCCGGCAGAGCCGACCGGACGCGGGTCCCTCGCGAGGGACCGCCGCTCAGGTCTTGAGGTGCCCGAGCATCTCGTTGACAAGCTCCTCCTTGAAGAGCGTGCCCGTGAGATTCTCGCGAACCTTCACCGAGAGATCGATCCACTCGTCCATGTTCGTTGGCTGGACGACCGCAATACCCTTGTCCTTGAGGGTCTTCATCGACTTCTTGTTGTCTTTGCGGATCCGCTTGAGCAACGACTCGTAGGTAGCCGCCGCCACTTCTTCCATGACCGCGTGGTAGGGCTCAAGCTTGTTGTAGGTCTTCTCGGTCAGGACCGAGCCACCGATCCCCATGGAGAGGCTGAGGTTGGTGACGTACGCGGCTTTCGAGTACCACTGCAACGCGATCGCAGCGTAGGGCGCGGCCCCGAAGGCATCGATGACTCCGGTCTGCAAGCTCGGCAGCACGTCCGGGACCCCCAGCGGCACGGCATTGACCCCCGCGACCTTCATGATCTCCTTGGAGATCGGATCCGTGTCCCAGACCCACATCTTGGTATTGGCAACGTCGCTGGGTTTCTTGATCGGCGAGTCGGAGAACAAGAAAATCCTGCCCACGTCGCCCCACCCGCTCAGGACGAACCCACCGTCCAGCAACAGCTGCTTGAACTTATCGCTCATGGCGTTGCGAACCTTGTCCAGCTGCTTCTCGTTGCGGAACAACAACGGCAACTGAAGCATCAAAAGCTGCGCGTTGATGTCGCCGAGCCCGACGCTGGTGCACGCCGAGCCGTCGAGCTGGCCACTCCGCATCTTGCGAACCATGGCGGGCTCGTCTCCCATGACCCCGCCCGCGTAGATCTTCATTTCGATCTCGCCGTCGGTCTTTTCCTTGAGCTTGAGTCCGAACATCTTGAACGCCTTGTGCCAAGTCGAGCCATCCGGCGCCAAAGTGGCGACCTTGAGCGTGTGCTTCGCTGCAGCCTTGACCAACAACGGCACACCCCAAACCGCCGCGGCAGATGCAACGGCAGCGGTTTTTACGAAGGAACGGCGGGTCGGCTTGATGGTCGAAGTCATTGGGTGTCTCGCTTCTCTACGTGCACGTGGGCTGTTGGCTGGGGTGGTCCGACTCGGCGTCCCACGCGGCAAAGCGTGGTGGCGCCGACTCTACCGGAAAGGGCATAGGTCCAGGTTGGCGGAACCTCAGCCCTCTTCGAGAATGATCTCGTCGACGTGTTCGGCCCAAAAGATTGCGCGCTGACGTGCAATCTCGTTGGTGAGCCTCATTTCGGGGTAGGCGGTCAGATCCGCCGACATCACCTTGCCGAGCAACTCGTCGAACAGGGCGCGGTCTTGGACCTGCGGGCAATAAAAGCGCGCATACAAGAACGGCACCAGCAGGTTGCTCTCGCCGTGCGAGGCCATCGCACGCTCGAAGAACTCCTTGGAAAGCGCCGGCTTGCCGCCAAACATCTTGGGTTTGGCCGAGTGGTACACGCCGTGGAACAGCAGGGGCGCGCCCCCGTTGTAGTCCTCGTCGAGTTCGACCATGCGCGCCATCATGCGTTCGATGACCGCCAGACTCACCAACATCGAGGCGTCGTCCTTGGCGAGATTGATCGCCGAGGACCAGCCGTAGGCCGCCCAGAATAGTCCCGGTGCCTGATCGGTCTTGAGTTTGGCCAGCTCCTCGTCGAGCGTCTCGAGATCGTCCGTCCGCGCGGCTTGTTCGAGCGCGGGCCGGTTGAGCAAGCGAAAACCGTACTCGCGGCCACGCAGGTAGTGGATCGTGGCCCGCCGCGTGATGTCGTCGATCAGCGTTTCGGGTCCAGAGACGTTGGCCCGGTCCAGGTCGTTCTCCAAGATCCCGAACGCGTAGGCGTTGTAGCCCCGGGCCAATAGCAGCAGCAGGTTCTCGTTCTCCGGCGAGTTGACGAGAAACGTCTCGATCGTCTTGAGACTGGCCGGGAATGCGTAGCGAGCGAACTCGACGTCCGCCTCGCGATCCATCGCAACCGACCCGTAGGCCAACATGCCCGAGGTGCTGTTGGCCGTGATCCGATTGATATTGCACCCGGCGTTGCTGCCGAGCACGCAACCCAACAGGGCGGCGGGAGCGAGGGTGGACAGGGCCCGGATGGCGGATCGGATGGTGGACGTGAGTGGGCGGCGTAACCGTGGCATCGCATGCGCTCCCAATGCCCGGTTTTTCGGGCCGTAAAGCGCCGCTGAGTATGACGATCGCGCGAAGGGCGTGCAACACGGCAGCCCTTCGACGCTGCCGCGGGCCAGGTTGTTCAGGCGCTGAGACACTGAATCGTCGACGCACGGCCCGAAGCTGCGGTTGTCGGCGCTGCAAGCCCGTCCCCCTTGCGTTCGCGGCCTCACGAGCCCAGGGTTGCCGAACATGCCGCCCCCGCGCCAGCCGCTGGTCGTTCCCGCAAGACGGGCGCTGCGACTCGCCGCGCTCGCACTTGTCGCGATTGCCGCACTCGGATGCGCCAAGAGCAAGCGCGAGCACTGCGACACGCTCATCGACACCATCAATCCCCACACCCAGGCGCTCAGCCGGGCGGTTGAGAAACTGGCGAGCGTGCAGACCGACGCCACCGTGGTCGACGCGCTAAGTAAGGTCGCGACGGACGCGGACGCGAGCATTCGCGGCATCGAGTTGACCGACAAACGCCTGCAAAGCCTCGCCGCCGCCTACCGTGAGCAGTTGCAGACCGCCATCGCGTTGGCCGACGATATTGCGGCCGCCGACGGCAAGACTGCGCAACTGTATGGCCTAGTCAACGCCGCCGATGCGCTCATCGCACGTCAAGACGAGATCTTAGCCGAACTCAACGAGTACTGCGCAACTGGCTCCTGACTCGCCTGTCAACCATCTCTGTCGGATCTCGCTGGTCCTGATCTCGTCGGCGGATCCCGTCGGCCTGACCCCGCCGTTCTGATAAGGTCTGCCGCTCATGGCGTTCGATCCCGCCGCCGATCCCTGGGGTACCGCGATGCTCGGCGCCGCGGCCATCGTCGTACTCGCAGTCTTCATTCTCGTCGCCGCGATCGTGACGAGCACGCCAAAACGCGCAAGCGGGCGTGTCCTTGCTCTGGGCTCGTTGTTGTTCCTCGGCACCGCCGTCGGTGGCACGTGGGAGCGTGTCGT
>JAESSZ010000687.1 GCA_016763875.1 Nannocystaceae bacterium | reverse complement strand
GTCGATGTCGAGTGCCGCACCGGCAGACGACACGACGTCATCAAGTGGGGGAACGACGCTTCCGGTGACAGCGAGCGCGGGCGATGAGGACTCCGATACGACGAGTTCTGGAGTCACCACTTCGAGCGATGGGGACGAAGCCGAGACTCGTGGCGAAGAAGAAGACTCCTCTTCCTCATCAAGTACCGGTGCCTGCGAGCCGGGCGGGCCGGGCCAATGGGCGAACTGTGAAATGGGCGAGAGTTGCGGAGGCGATAGCACTTGCCTTGAACTCGACCCGGCGATCGGTGCGTGTAGCTTCACGTGTACCTCGGCGTGCGATTGTCCGGCGGCCCCTGCGAGCGGTGATGCCGTCGTTACGTGTGGCGACCATGGCTTCGGACAAGGGTGTTTTCTCAGTTGCCAAGGTGGCGAGGCTTGTCCCAACGAAATGGTATGTACTGTCGGCTTGTGCGCGTACAACAACGTCGTGGTCGTCCCGGACTACGAGGCCTGCAATACGCCGGGATGGGATTGCTCGCCCGGTTCCGAGTGTATCGGAGGCGAGCCGCTGAGTTCTTGCCTCCCACAAGGCTGCAACAATGCCTCTGAGTGCCCTGTGCCACCGGACGGTATGGCGCAGTGTGGCGACGCGGGCAGCGGTGGCCCCAACGACTGTTACATCGACTGCGGTGGTGAGCTCGACTGTCCCCTCGGTTGGGAGTGCGTCAACGGATACCTCTGCCTGCAATCCAACCCGTGAACCACGAGTGAGATCCAATGAACCGCCCAAACTTCCAACGTGCTCTGGGAATCTCGCTCATCGTGGGCGGGTGCTACGCAGGCAGTCCCGACAGCGATGACACCGCTGCGGCCAGCGGGACGGGCACCGGCGGCACCGCAGGAGACGCTGGGCCCAGCGGCGATGGCCAAGACGACGGCCCAGGCGGTCCCGATGGCGGGCCCGACAGCGGACCGGGGGACGGACCTGGCGAAGGTCCCAACGATGAAGGTCCCGACGGAGACGAGACCGCAGACCCGCCCGTGGATGGACCGCTTCTCGACAGGCTCGAGGTCTCCGATATCTCGATCGGTAACGGCGTGCGACCGGGTGTCAGCAACTGGCGGATCTGGGGCACGGGCTCACTGCACGTCGCGCCCGTGTTTACGGTTCCGTTGAGCAACGGGGACACGCTGGTGGGATTCAGCGTGGACAGTGGTGGGACGGCGGCTGCAGTTGCTCGTCTCGATTCAGGCGACGCCCTCATTGCTGAGCTCGCCATCGGCGACGGTGTTGAGTTACGTGGCCTGGCGGCCGAATCCGACGAAGTGTTTGCGGCTCTGTTGTGGGACCCGATGGCCGCGCGCATCTACGTGCGTCGCTTCGACCTCGCGGGAGCCGAACTTTCATCGACTGAACTCACCAACCCCGACAATACGCCCGACGACTTTGGGATCGGCGAGAGCCGTCTGGAGTACGGCGACGGGACCTATGGGGCCTACTACCACGTGCATTCCGACAGCGGACACGAAGGGGACACCCTCAAATGGATCGACGCGGGTACTGGCGCCGAGTCGACGGGTTGGGGTTGGGGCTGCTCGCATAGCATGAGCAATTTGCTGCGTTTCAATCCCGCCGTTGGTTCGTTCTTGCCCGCGTGCGTGACGGACTGCTTCCCAGGCACGGACGGCGACTTTGCAGTCAACGCGATTGGAGGCATCTACCTCAACCACAACCAAGCGTGGGTGATCGATGTCGACGCCGGTTGCAATGGTTCGGTTGCTGGCGAGCTTGGCGGAGCAGCGCTGGCACCCGGCGGCTGGGCCTTGGTTTTCAACGCCCATCAAGCGCCCGCGACGTTGGGTCAGCAGTCGTACGACCCGGCCACGATGAACCAAGACATCGGGTTCTCGCCCGTCAGTGGCGCGTTGGATGCGGGGCCAGTTGTGTGGCTGACCGACACCGCGGGGGTCGACGAAGACGATGCTGCCATCGCCCGTTGGCAGCCCGCGGGCGATGACGTGGAGCAGTACGTTGTCGGATGGCACGCTGCTGGCGCGCACATGCTCGCGCGAATCGATGCCGAGGGAGACTTTCTGGAGGGTCCAGTCGATCTCGCAGGCGCGGCTCGTTGGGGGCGTCGCGATGATCCGTTCCGTCAGCACGCGGGCGGCGATGTGGTCTGGGCCTGGTTCGACGACCCAGGCAGCACCTCGCTACACTTTGCGCGTCTGAAGGCGCAGTAGGCCTGCGAAGCCTTACTGCGCGGGCGCGGGCATCAGACCCGCCAACTCGACGATCGCACCTGTGCTCGCGCGGAGCACTTTCGTGGTGAACTCATGGTCGAGGTTGTCAACGGTGTCTTGGCCGTCGCCACAGTGATAGGCGTCGTAGCGGAAGTTCGAGGTGTCGGTGATCATCATCGCCGGGTGGTCGAACTCCCAAAATGTCGCGTGGTCGGAACGCCGCAGGTCGTTCAACAGTGGCGAGTTTTTAAGCTCGTCAGGAAGCCCAAGATGGAGCAGCGGCAACCCAAGCCGGTCCGCATGGCGCTCGATCGCTTGGGCGGGTGCCAAAGCGAGATCATCGGCGACGATTGCGATGAAGTTGGCCGCGTAGTTGTTGGAGGCGAGTTCAGCGATGGCCTCGGGAAACACCACGTCGAAACCCGCTGGTACCGACTGCGTGTTGGCAGCGTCGTCGGTGTAGCCGATCATCTCGAAGTTGAAGTTGGCGAGAATTGTGTCGCTTTTGGTATTGGCGCGCAGAACCCAGGAGCGCGAACCGATGAGGCCGAGCTCCTCCTGGTCCCAACACGCGACGACGACAGTCCGTTCGAGTGACGCCTGAGCGAGCACGCGGGCGACCTCCAAAACTCCGGCGACGCCGGTTGCGTTGTCGTCGGCGCCAGCGCACGACGGGATGTGGTCGTAGTGTGCAGCGACAACGATCACTTCACTCGGGGACACGGCGCCCAGTTTGGTGCCGATGACGTTGACCCCGGTGCCGTACTGATGGAGTTCGACTTCGTAGCCGTACGCGGTGAACCGCTCGAAGCACAGATCCTGCACCGCCTGCCAATGGGCGTCACCCGGTGGGCGTGGGGCCGCGATGAACTTGAGGTCCGTCACGTAGTTGTCCCGATCGATGCAACCCGTCATCGCCTCCACGCTTTCGAGGCAGTTTCCCTGCACCGTGGTGGCCGTTTCGCTCGCGTCGTCGGAGCCGCTTTCATCCAGGACCTCACCCGGAGCGAAGAACTGCGTGCTGCACGCCGCTAGCACCATCAAACCAAGCATTTGCAGGCGCATCACCGACATGGTGCGCAGCCTAGCAGCTCAGTCGACTGGGGCATTTTGAACCAGGAGTTCTCGTATTGGTCCCCACTGGACATGCCGCGTAGTTGTTGTATTTTGCGCCGCGAGTGGTGCCCGCGAAGCGACAAGAGCACGACTGCGCGAGTGGGTCTTGGACCTCGTTTGCCGAACTTGTTCTAGCGGCGGTCGTCGTGGCGTTCGTGTTCTTTGGGTCAGGGCTGAGTGGCTCGGGTGGGTTCCAACTGGGAGCGTTCGCGAGTGCCGCCAGCGAAAATGACGCTGAGCTGGAACCCGAAGACGACACCGAAGAAGAAGAAGAAGACGACGACGATTGTGGTCGCAGTCTTGGTCTCGCGGAAATTCGCTCGCTGAGCATCAGGCTAAGCCCTTGGTGGGTGACATTTCTCGGTGGCCCTCGCGCTGGACAGCCCAGCACAATCTTTCGGCCTCCCATCGCGTAGCGAAGCATCAATGAGGTTGGGCGCATGAGTACGGCGCCCGCATTTGAAGCGCGTGGCAGCGATGAGCCCGCCGGACTTTGGGTCCGGCGGCGATGAGGACGAGTCCAATGAGAGATCCAGTAGAAATTGAGATGTTAAACTGTTGCGGTTCTGAGGTTCGCCATGGCCGGTCCTAGGCGTCCACGGGCGGACAGCGGGAGTCGCACCGGACCGCCGAGTCGCGACGACCTCTTGGCGTCCGTCGTCGTGTTCTTGGTTGCGCTTCCTCTATGCATGGGGATCGCCATCGCGTCCGGAGTTCCGCCCGCGCTGGGGCTCATCACCGGCATCGTCGGTGGTCTGATTGTGGGTGCTATCCAGGGCTCGCCGCTGCAGGTCTCCGGTCCCGCCGCGGGATTGGTGGTCATCATCGTCGAGATCGTCCAGACCCATGGGCTCGCGATGCTGGGCGTCATCGTGCTTCTGTGCGGTGTCTTCCAAGTTGCTGCGGGTCTTCTGGGTGGCGGTCGATGGTTTCGGGCAGTCCCACCGTCTGTGGTGTACGGCATGCTGGCCGGCATTGGCGTACTGATCTTCGCTGGCCAGTTCCACGTCATGATCGACGACGCGCCGCGGGCCGGTGGGGTCGCGAACCTGCTGGCCATCCCCGAGGCACTTGTCAAAGCAGTCTCACCGGACACGACGCTCACGCACCGTGAAGCGGCCGGGATCGGCGTGCTGACGATCGCAACGGTCGTCGCGTGGCTACGCTTTGGACCGAAAAGGATCCGCACGTTCCTGCCCGCCCCGTTGGCTGGCGTGGTCGTCGCGAGCCTGGTGGCCAATGGTTTGGACCTGCCCGTCGCCTACGTGGGCGTGCCGTCGGACTTGGCTGGATCGCTCAACATCCCAGCGATGCCTGAGATGAGTACGGTGTGGTTGCTGCTTGGTCCCGCCGTGGGCATGGCGCTGGTGGCTAGCGCGGAGACGCTGCTCAGCGCGAGCGCCGTAGACAAGATGCACAGCGGGCCGCGCTCGGACTACAACCGCGAGCTCGCGGCGCAGGGCGTGGGCAACATCCTCTGCGGATTGTTGGGCGCGTTGCCGATGACCGGCGTCATCGTTCGCAGCAGTGCGAACGTGCAGGCGGGCGCCAAGACACGTTGGTCGGCCATCCTCCACGGCGCATGGCTGTTGCTGGTCGTGGGCGTGTTCTCGCAGCTCCTCACCAAGATCCCAGTCTGTGCGCTTGCCGCGATCCTGGTGTTCATTGGAGCGAAGCTCGCGACCCCTGCGGTGATCAAGCAGCTGCGCCCCTACGGCATGAGCGAGGTCGGGATCTTCGCCGCTACGACAGTTGGCGTTGTCGTCACCGACCTGCTGACGGGAGTGCTCATTGGGCTGGGCTTGGCCGTCGGCAAGCTCCTGTTGCGTTTGTCGCGACTGGAAATTGTTGTTGAGGACGACCCCGAAGCGAATCGCACGGTCATCCACCTGACAGGATCGGCGACTTTCCTGCGCCTGGCCGATATCGCCGAGACTCTGGAGGCTGTAGTCGCGACCCGAGAACTGCACCTTCACTTTGACCGCCTCGACCATGTCGACCACGAGATCTTGGAGTTGTTCCGCTCATGGGGTGATCAACACAAGACCCGGGGCGGTCGTGTGGTGTTCGACTGGGATCTGTTCGAGCGTCGCTACCACTTCGGACTTGGCGACGATGCTCCGCCGCCCAGCGATTCGATCACCGGGAGGCGGGACGGAGGCGACGATCGAGACGGAGGAGGCCCCACGCCAGCAGCACGATCGGCGTGATGAGGACGGTGGTGAACCAACAGCAGATGTAAACCAGGGCTAGCAGGACCTCGGTCGGACTTCCGACCACGCCCGACATGACGACCGTCGAGCGCCGTACACCGAGCGCGTGCAGCCCAACGAGCACGAGACCCACGACGATCGTCGCCAGCACAAGACGCGGGACTCGAGCGTTCATACGGACTCCTCGGCGAGACGCCGCCACAGGGGGCCAAAGCGCAGCGCGTACAGCACGACCGCGTTTCCGATGACCCCGGCGGCGGCGAATTCCGTGCCGCCGCGAACCCGGTCCGGAAACGCGGCCAGGTGAATCGAGCGCATCAACGCATCGCGTTGTGGCCGGTCCCCGAACGCCGCGGCACCGAGGAGCATCATGCCACTGGATCCGGGGCTCGCCCCCAGCACAGGGATGACCGCACCAGAGTCGACATCAAGCTGCCGACGGCCGGGGAATCCGCTATCGGCGGGCCACTCGCGCGCCCATGCAAATCCTGCAAACCCGGAGCCGAGTTGCGTCTTGGCCAACTCGTACTGCTCGTGCGCGAACTGGGGGTCGAGCACGAGCAGATTGTGGGCGGTCATCCACAGAGTGGATCCTTCGGGCCCGTCGAGAGGCCGTCCCGCGAGCGTGTAGCTCGAGATGAGCAAGCCTGACTGGGGGTCGATGAGTTTGGCGCGCCATGTCGAGCCAGCCTTCGATGAGTGGTCGGTGGTCGGTCCCAAGCACGCGATCTGCGGCATGCAGCGCGACCAGTGCGGTTGTATTACAGAAGGTCCATGCCTCGTCGGGGTAGCTCTCGGCCGACAGCAGCGGGCCGCGTTCCATCTGGACCGCGATGAGCGCTGCACGATGCGAGAGTTCTTCCGTGTGCTGGTCCTTGGGTTGCACCGTCACTCTCGCCGCAAGCATGAGTGCGATCTCACCGTCGACGAACACCGATCGACCGCTGCCGTCGACAAACGGTCGGCCGGCAGCGTAGGGCAGCAAAAAATACCGTTGGCCGTGCTCGCGCTCGGCGGCGAGTGTGTCGCCGATGATCCGGTCCATGACTGCCAGGTTGGTTTCGGCCTTCTCAGGATTAGCAAGCGCGTCGTTGGCCAGCGCCAGCACGAGGAAGGTTCGCGACATGAAGTCCCATTCGGGATTCGACTTGCGCTCGATCGACGGGAACTCGAAACGGTCTCCCCGCCAACGTCGCGTCAGCGCCGTTTGCATCTGATTCGCAAGTACGGTGTCGTCGGGGCGGATCGCATCAAAGACGAGTGATAGCGATGACCACCAGGCGACGGTCGCGACGGTCGCGACGGCGACGAGCGTCTTCCAGCGTTTGGGCACGCGGTCACGATGGCAGGTGTTTGGGAGGGGGGCGGCCGTCATTGTCTCGACTGGTCGCTGCTGGGTTGCCGGAGGTCGGCGGACGGCGGTCAATCCCACAAAGTAGCCATATGTTCGTAAAATAGCAGGACGGTCGACGTGGTGGCAGCGACGCTGCATGCTGCGATCAGGATGTCAGCCGCGATCCAACTCCTGCGTCGACGACCCGACTTCCGTCGCCTCTGGCTTGGGAACATGGTGTCTCAGCTGGGTGACTGGATCGGCTGGGTCGCGGTGGCCGTGCTTGCGCTCCATGGCGGTGGTGGACCCATGGACGTCGCCGTCGTCTTCGTTGCGCATCACCTTCCCGCGGCTGCGCTCACCCCGGTTTCAGGCGCGCTCGCGGACCGCTTCGATAGGCGCCGTGTATTGATCGTGGTCAGCCTCCTGCTCAGCGTGACCACGCTCTTGATGGTCGCAGCGGCGATGGCATCCATGATCGGGCTTCTTCAGGGGTTGCTCGTGGTGCGCTCGGCGATGACTGCGTTTTTCAGTCCGGCCGAGCGCGCGGCGTTGCCCCGGGTCGTGCACCGCGATGAGATTCTCGTGGCGAGCGCCGTCGATGCGGGAACATGGAGTGTTGTGTTTAGTCTCGGCATGGCCCTGGGGGGGCTGCTGACGGCATTGGGCCCTGCTTTAGCGCTGGCCATCGACGCGTTGACCTTTGTTGCCGCCGCGATGCTCTTTGCCCGACTGCCGCCGATTCCTCCGGAGTCGTCGAATTCGGGAGCTCGCGTGGACAAACCGAGCATGTGGGGTGAGTTGCTCACTGCGCTCCGATACATGGGCCCGCGCGCAGAGCTCCGTCAGGCGATTCTCGCCAAGGGTCCGCTGGCCCTGGCTGGGGGCGCAGCGTGGCTCGCGTTGGCGATGAAGTCCGAAGCACTCGCGGGCGCAGCGGTTGGCTTCGGACTCCTCAATGCGATCCGCGGCGTGGGCACGGGCATCGGCCCGGCTCTGGTCGCGTGGCGATTGTCCCGCAATGGCATGCGGGCGCGTCTATGGACGGGGGCCTACGTTGCCGGTCTGCTTGGCATGCTGGGCTTTGCTGCGGCCGACAGCCTTGGCACGGCCCTGCTCGCCGTCGTCGCGTGGGGTGTCGGCAGTGGCGCCAATTGGGTCCTTTCTGGTGAGCGCATCGCGGTCCTCGTCCCCGACCGGCTACAGGCGCGCCTCAACGCGGTCGACCAGATCTCGATGATCCTCGGACAAACACTCGGTGTGGTGCTGCTTGCGGCGTGGCTCACTGGCGGTGGATCCGCGGCAACCGGCGTCGGCTTGCTTGCCGCGGTCGCAGCAGTCGCTTGGGCGTTACTCGCATGGCCGCGACGCTTGAGGGAACCGAGTGCCACGGAAGCGGTGCGCGTCTAGAACGGGACGACGAGATTGAACGTGAGGTCGGCGCCCGAGACGTCGGCGGCGTCCGCAATGTCGACCTGTGTGCACAGCGGGCCGAAGCCCATGGCTGCGGCCAGGTCGCCCAAGTCCGCGTCTGGATCGTCCGGATCCGTGTTGTCGTTGTCGTCCATGAACCCCGCGAGAAAGTAGGTGCCGTTGGGCACGTTCTCGATTGTGTAGGGCACGCCGAAGCTGGTGTCCGACAGGTCACCGTCCAGTACGACAGTATTGGCGACCGCCGCCGCGCCCTCGTCGCAGGAGATCAGCAGGCCGAGGTAGATGTCGCCGATAGCGTCTTGTCCAAGCCCAGGGGCGGTTGCTGGGGAGCGAAACACGGTGCCGGTCACGGTTGCTCCCGTAGCGGCGCCAGTGCTGCCACTGCCGGACTCGCCCATTGTGTCCCCGGCCGTGGACTCACCCGCGGTATCAGCACCGCTGGTGTCTGTGGCGGGATCCCCGGTAGTGTCCGCGGACATGGTCGGGCCACTGGCGGCGGTTGTGCCCATACCGTCGTCCACGCCGTCGTCCATACCGTCGGCGGCCGTGGTCATGGCCATGATGGTGTCGCCCGCGCTGCTCGAGGAGCCCGCAGCAGAGTCGCCTCCGCTATCGTCGCCCGCACACGCGGCGAGGAGGACTAGCGCAACAAGCGTTTCAGCCAGCTTCAAGTCGTGTTTCATAGGCGCCTCGAAATCGATGTTCATCACGACCACACCCGCCGCGTCAACGAAGCTCTTGCAGCGGGCACGCACCGTGGCGGCGCGATGTGGCGTGAGGTTCGTCCGACGCAGAGGGGCGCTGTCCGCACTGTTCGCAAAACACCACTGCGATCTCGCCTACGTGGTGAGACGTGACCGAGAAGAGCTGCGAACCAAGGATGCGGCGCTGTTTGTCCACCCGGGTATGTTGGCTCTAAAACGCGCCACCGGCCGCGAACATCCCTTCATTCGTGCGCTCGAATGGAATGGTCGCTGCACCACGGTGCTCGACGCCACGTTGGGCATGGCGGGCGATGCCCTGCACGCGGCCGCCGAACTCGAGGTGCAGATTCGCGGGATCGAGGGCAGCGCTGCGGTCCATTCGCTGCTTGAGGAAGGGCTGCCGCGAATGGCCGCTGTCGCCGATGTACCGGGTCTGGCTGCCAGCCGGATTCGCGCCGAGCATGGCACTGCGTTGGAGGTGCTTGGCAGCCTGCCGAACGCGAGTACCGACGTCGTGCTCATCGATCCCATGTTCGACACGCCTCGGCCTTCAGCGCCGGGCTTCGAACTGATTCGTCGCGTGGCTTATGAAGCAGATGACCCCGCGGCACTGCTTGCGCAGGCATGCCGGGTCGCCTCAAGCCATGTGGTCTTCAAGTATCCCAAGCGCGCCACCTACCCGCCGTGCGACGCATGCGTCGACGGCAAGGCGGTACGCTACCTCATCTATAGAGCGCGCTAGTTCGGGCGCGCTAGTTCGGGTGCGCTAGTTCGCGTCGGTGCCAGCGAGCGGGTCGCGGCTACCGTCGGCGCCTTTGAGTTGCTCGCGCTCTTCTTTCGGCAACGGCTTGATCGTCTTGTTGGAGACCGTCAGCGCCAGCGCGGTCCCATCGTCGAGCCGTAGCACTTCTCGCTTGTTGAGCTTGGCGTCGAAACCGTAGTTGCGTACGACTTCCTCGCCTCCCGCAAGGTAGGTCAGCTTGACCGACGCTTTGCCTTTACCGGCCCGCTCAAGGTCGATCAGAAACGTATGGGTGATCCCTTCGAAGTCGAAGTCGAGACGCGTCGGCTGGTCGTACGGGAAGGCCTTGCCCTTGTCCTTGAAGACCTTGCCCGATGGGGTTCGAATCTCGGTCTTGAGGCTCGCCCATTTGGACACTTCCGTGACTTCGGCGCGCGGGTTCTTGGCGACCGCGACCGCTCCGTACTCGTCGGTCAGCGGACCGGCCGAGACTGGTGCGTCTTCGGGCGCAGTGTCGGTGGTCGCGTCAGTGCCCTTCGCATCCGCCGTCCCGTCATCGGTCTGGCTCTCGTCATCCGGCGACTCGCTGGGAGCGTCGCTGGCGTCCGTTGCGTTGGGTGCCGAGGCGTCCGTTGGCGGCGTCGTCGGAGCGGTGTCCTTCGAACAGCCCAGGCCAAGGGCGGACGCGGCGATCACAAGGGAAAGAACATGCTTCATCGGTGACCGCATAGTAGCCGTTGGCTCGCCATTGCCAACCGTCGCAGTGCACCGGAAAAATTGGTCTAGTCGGGTCTTGGGTAGACCCGACTAGAGGCAGTGATGCCGAAGTCGAGAGCTACAGCTCTTTCTTGGCCATCTCAGTGAGGCTCTTGGGATCAGCATCGGTGGCCGACAAGTCGATCGTAAGCGTCTTATCCGCTGCTCCGATTTTGACGCTGTCGGCGATCGTCTGAGGCACACCAAGAGTCCCAAGGAGAGCCTTGTTCTTGTCCCACTCCGTCTGAGCCTTCTTCGCGACGTCTGCGGGCTTGTCGATACCGACCGCGACATGCAACGCCAGGCCGCTGCTGAAGTCAGCGGTCATGGTCACGTCCGTCGGCGTGCCACCGAGAGTTGCGCCCGCCATGCCACCGAACTGGGCGGGGATCAAAGCGCTGACCCAAACCGGTTTGGTCTGGTCGACGCGCGCGAGCAGAGCCTTCATTGCGCCAGCCGAGGCGGGCTTGCCTTTGCCTGCAACGAGTTCGGCGACGGAGTCTTTCAGCGGAAGACTGGTCATCACGATCAGGTCGTCGCTGACCGCGAATCCTGCGGCTTCTTTGTTGGAGAACGTCTTGCCGTCGTCGGCAATAGTCCACTCGTCTTTCTCAGACTTGCCGTCGGCCTCCATCTCCTTCTTGATGCAGTCCAGAGCGCTCTTCTTGCCGAGGCCGGTGGCCTGGATTGCCACCGTGACGGTTTCTTCGCCGTCCGGGTTGATGCCCATTACGAGCGTTTTCCAGTTCTCCAGCGGGACTTCACACTTGCTCATCGCGTCGAGCGCTTTGGTGAAGTCCTTGTCGAAGTCCGCCTTGTTGGCGGTGTATAGAGGATTCTTGACGAGGGTCGCGATGTCGACACCGACCAGGATGGTCGCTGACTCGGGGATGTATGTGACCGCAGAGGCACCGCCGCCGCCAGCCGCAGCCGCCGTGTCTTTGGAATCCTTGTCGCCGTCTTTGGAGTCGCCGCCTTTTTCACCGTCACCCTTAGCGTTCGCATCGCCGCTTTTCTTCGCGGTTGCGTCAGCCTTGTCGTCCGACTTTTTGTCGCACGCGGGGAGGATCAGGAGGGCAGCAAGCAGAGCTACGCTTCGCATGGCGACCTTATACACGACGGCAGCCGAGCCCCCGAATCAGGGCAAGAGCGCGTGGGCTCGGGGGTCCGCAATCCTCTCTGCCACCGCCTTACCGCGGTTCTAGGGCCTATTTGTTGCCCCTGGCACCCCAACGTCGCGCGCGTTGTTTCCTTCGCACTCGTCTATCGCGAGGAGTTCGGCGAGGGCCGACTCCGTTTTTGCGGTGGTGAGGGTCGGGCTGACTTGGAGGGACGCGACCGCGTTCTCCAGATCCACCAGACGGTCGCGGAGACACGCTGCACGCGCGACGAGGACGTCGCGGTCTCCATTTCCTTTGACGAACGTGTCGCACGTCACCGAGTACGCGATGACCCACGTATCGGCGTACTCGTCGAGTGTGTCCGCCGCTTGCACCCATGCGGCCTCGAGCGGGCCCGCGGTCGAACCGCGGAAGTGAGCCTCCAGTGAGCCGCGCGTCTTTGCGTCCCAGATGCCATCGAGGTGGTCGCTCGCGTTCGGGCACTTGACGGTGTCGCCGCCAGCGTTGAGCAGGTGGATCCCGCCGACCGCAAGCACACCCGCCGTAGCGACAATGCTGATTCGCCAATGGCGGCGTTGCTCCGATGCGCGTGTTGGGGCAGGCTCCGCGATGCGTATGGGGTATCAACCTTTTGGGTCGCGCAGGCCCAGTTGATCCACGAGGTTGGTCAGTGTCCGTTTATCGATGCCCAGGCGGCGTGTCGCGAGTGCGAGGATGAGTGCGGGGATGAGTTGATGGCGCGTGGGGTTAGCGGGCTACGGAAGGTGAGCGCCTGCGACGTCGGGGGTGCCGTCGACGGTTGGCCGGGGCGAGCCGTCGATGTCGGTGGGCGGGTCGCCTGTGTTCCACTCTGCGATGTTGGAGAACTGGGCCTCGCCAGCGGGCGTCAAGTCGAAGTTGCCACTCGCGACTCCGTCAAACCACGGGGAGGCGTCGTTGGTCGTCTCCAGTGCGGACGTGACAACGCTTGCCCCTGGACATGACAGCTCCATTCCCCCCGCAGGGGTTTCGTTCACAACGATGCCGTCTACGAGTACGAAATTCCCACCCGCGCATTGCACAACGGGGCTGCCTGCATTGAAGCCGCGGCGCATTGTGCTGTAGCGCACCTCCACATCCGACGATGCGAACGTCAGTGCGGGTGCAACCGAGGGGTCGCTTGAGGCTGACACGAAGCAGTTTTCAAGCTCAACCGTCGCGCTGCCTGTCGCTCCAACACCACCGCCCGAGTTGTTGATTATTCGGCTCCGTTGCGCGTGCAGGCGCGCGCCGTTCACTTCGATGCCCGGGCCGTCTGGGTCGTTGTTGGCGTTGATGAGCATCCGGTGCAGGAAGACCGTCGCGCTGTCCTCGATGCGGAGATTTGGGTTCGTTCCTGCGGTGTTGCTGCCCTGAATCCAGTTCGGTGTTTCGTCGTCGGCTGCCAGGAATACGATGCTCTTGCCGCCATCGACCGTGACTTGTTCATCATAGTTCCCCGACCAGTCGTGAACGATAAGCACCGCTTGTGCGTCGTCATCTACCGCATTCACCGCGGCGTTGAGGGTCGTGAAGTCTCGCGCGCCGTCCCCGTCAACATGCATGACGCTCTCGACGGCAAAACACGCTCCATCGTCCGGGTCATCCGCCCCCGCAATCAGGCTCGGGATATGACACGCCGAATCCGGGCACTGGTCGTGTTGTGTGCAGCCAACGCACGTCTCTGCGTCCGTGTCGCACAGCGGCGTCACCCCTTCGCATGCAACTACGTTGCTCGACGTGCACGACACGCATGTCCCGTCAGGGTTGCACGCTGGTGCCAACTCATCCGCGGCCGCGCACGCCGCATCGCCCTCCTCTGCTGTCGGCGCTTCACTGCACGCAACGCACAGGCCTTCGTCTCCGCAGTATGGCGCTGTGACCTCCGTGCAGTCCTCGGGGCCCGTGCATGGCGTCGGACCCGTTGTCGAAGAACCGCTTTCCGTGCCCGTGCCTGTCTCCCCCGTGTCCGTAGTCAGGCCGTCCGTCGTGTCACCGGAATCACCCGTCGTCGGTCCATCATCAGTCCCGCCGCCAGTCGTGCTGCTACCCGCATCGTCGGGCACACCCTCGTATCGGCAGTCCGAGGAGGGCATGACGTCGGTGCAGCCTTCGTTGTCGAACACTTCGTCCGACGTCCAGCACGCGTTGCAGTACATGCCACTACCACGATCGCGACATGTGTAGTCACCGTTGAGCGAGCTACAGTGGTCGGGAATCGCGCGGCGGCACGAAGTTCCGGCGAGCACGCCAATCGAACAACCGACGAGGAGAAAAACGAGATTTGGGTGAACCTTGAACATCGCTAGAATCTCCCGACGACAACCACGCCCTGTGGCGTGGGAAGCAAAGACGTATTGCGAACACGGCGGCGGCGAACAACATCAACCGTAATCAGTGTCGCTCCGATCACCAGCGCGGCGCCGCCAAGTCCGAGAGCCGCGTACCCGCCTGTGCGGGTGTCGACGACCTCTCGCGCCATACCGACTGACCCGTCCAGCCCGGGTGTGCGCAACACAAGGCCCAAGCCGACGCCGACGCCGATCGCCCCGGAAACCGATAGGCCAATGCCCGTCGCCCCAAGACTGCCGATCCGCTTCTCATCGCGTGGCTGATCGTTCATAGTCGGCGGCGTGGGCGTGGGCTTGTGCTCGGATTGGATCGGCGGTCCGATCGGCAAACTCGGCTCAGGGGCGGTTTCCTCGGGCTCGTCGAGTGTCTCGATGAGTCGCGCGACTTCGATCTGGACCTTGGGAAGCCACTCTTCCTCATCGCAGTCGAGGCACTTGATCTCCGCGGGGTCACGACCGTCGAGTTCTACGATCACGAGCGTGTCCATGGAGTCCGTGCCGAACCATGACACCGAGACCTTGATCTCGTGCGCGGCTTGGTCGGCCACCCGATGGCCGGCCGACTCGATCGCCTCGCGAGCCTCATCGACGACCCAGCCCTCGATCCTCGCGTTGGCGCCATCGGGCAACGCGGAGAGGTCGACTCGAACAGCGACATCCACAGCGTCGGTGTCGCCCGTGTTGGAGGGCGCGAACTGGCCACCTGTGACGGCGGCAGAGATAAGGAGCGAGAGCAATGTACTCATTTTGAATCCATTTTGGTCATGCAGCGCCTACGTTCACGAGCCACCGCCGGATCGTCACCAGCAACGCTGACGCACTCCGCAAAATGCTCGGTCCGCAGCGCTGACTGCACGCGTAGCACCCGGTAGGCGGATCGGCTGGCCCAGCACCGCCGTTTTTTTCGGCTGGTCGCCGTGTAGACCTTCGCCCAGGCTCGGCGATCTGCTGCGGCGTTGGCGTTGGCGACAACGCCATCGCAGTCCACAGCGGGAGAGGTTGGTCGAGCTTCAGGCGGTTTTTGCACAATGGCGTCAACTGGCTCCGTGCCAGTCGGTGATGATGGTCGCGGCTCGCGTGGCGTGGGTTCGACATCCGGAGCCTGCTCGACTTCCGCATCGGTTCCGCCGACGGATGCCGGGCTCGGCGGTGTCTGTAACTGCGGCGGCCCTACGTTAGCGGGCGCCACTTCAGCCCTCGGTTTTACATCCGTCGATGCCCCCACAACCCGCGCTCCGTCGTGGGCCTGCGCTTCGCTCACCGCAGCCTCCACCCCGCCCCCTTCTCCCGACTTCACCGCAGTCCCTCGCGGCCAAATCAACCACACCGCAAACCCTGCCGCCACAACCACCGCCACTCGCAACCACCACGCTCCACCTTTCGCCTCCGCAACCACCATCGGCGACAGTTCCGGCAAACCAGACACAGGCGGCAGAGGCACTCGCACGCCGTCCACTTCCATTCGGACTACATCCGTTCGGTCCCCATCAACTTCCGTTCGGTCAGCTTCCACAGCGTCCAGCTGCCCCATTGCAGCCTCCACCGCCTCCACCTCAACCACCTCCGTGCCGCCACGAAGCGCCACAACCTCCGTACCACCACGATTCACCGCAGCTTCCACCGCTGCCACCTCAACAACTACCTTCGTACCACCACGAAGCGGCACAACCTTCGTACCACCACGAAGCGGCACTACCTTCGTACCCCCACGCGGCACTGCCTCCCGAACAGGACTACTCACCCGACGCTGGCACGCATCCGCCTCTCGCGCGCGCGGCCGCAACCCCCCTGGCGCCAGTAACCCCTCCAGCCCTTCCGCAAACTTCCGTGCACTCGACACCCGCGCACTCGCTTCCCGTCGCAACCCCG
>JAESSZ010000686.1 GCA_016763875.1 Nannocystaceae bacterium | reverse complement strand
GCCAGCCGCCGTCGCGCGGCAACGCGTTGGACTCGAAGTACTCGCCGACGCGCCGACGGAGCTGCACCATCAACTTGGATTCGTGACAGAACTTCAACTCTGGGTTGCCGCCGGGTGGCGTCAACCACATGGGTGGGCTCGACGTTGAACTCCTCTTAGCCGTGCTATCCATAGTCTTAGCCGCCGTGCGGGCCTCAATAACACTGCGCTGCACCGAGGACCAGCGCTCACCAGCGCGCGCAACTTCGCGCTACGCTTCGAGTTTCTCGTGTTAGGCCGGCACAAGATGCGCAATCACAGTGCGCATTTGCACACTCAAGGCGCGCGCAAACGGGAATCCCGGCCGCCAGCGTCTGACTTGATGTGCAGGTCCAGCTGTTTGAAGGGAATCACAATGCCCTCGGCGCTGAACGCCTTGTAGACCTTGGTCGTGAGATTCGAGATCAACTTGCCGCGACGGCCCGAGTCGTCGCACCACACCATGAGCTCGAAGTTCAACCCCGAATCGCCAAACGACCGAAAACGCGTCTCGGGTTTGGGAGTCTCACACACGTTGTCCACCCCGACCGCGCAGGTCAGCAGCACCTCGACGACTTGATCGACGTCGGATCCGTAGGCGACCGAGACGTAGATCCGCACCCGGTGCGGCGCTAGCGGTCCGCCGTCCTCGTTGACGACCTTGGCATTGCCAATGATCGCGTTGGGGATCGTGATCTCCACGTCGTCGCGCGTGACCATGCGCGTCGAGCGGATCCCGATGCGAACAACCCGTCCTCGAAGGCTTCCGTCGATGACGATCCAATCGCCCACTTTGTAAGGCGCATCGGCAATGATGAACACGCCCGCAAACAGGTTCGCCAACGTGTCTTTAGCGGCAAACCCGACCGCGATACCAATGATGCCCGCCGAGGCAAGCCACGCGGTGAGGTCGATGTTCCACGCGAGGAACGCGAAGTACAGCGCCCCCGCAATCAACGTCACCCGCAAGATGATCAGGAACGCGGGCAACGTCGGCGGCGACACAAACCCGTAGTTTTCGCGTCCACTGAGCGCGGTGAGCACCAGCGCGCCAATGCGAAAAATCGCTGTCGCCCATACAACGACCGCCAGGCTCTGCAGAAAACCAAAGGCTAGCCGCTCCGGCGTAGCGCTGATCTCCATGACCGAGATGGCCCAGCCCATGCCGCCGAACATGACGCTGAGAAAGATCGGGCGGCGAAGCAACTCGATCAGCCGGTCGTCCAGGTCTGTGTGCGTTCGAGCGGCCAGCCGCAGCAAGACCCGCCGAATCACAAACTCTGTCGCGTACGCCGCAACGATTGTCACAGCGAGCGCGCCGACCCCCAGGAGGGACGGATTGAGCAGCCATGTGGGAACCCAAGACGGCACAACGACGGCGGCCAGCACTGCGCTCATGATTGCGCTCATGATTACCGAAGTCAGCTCTCGAGCTTGTCGACGACCAACGCGATGAACTCGCGCGCGTCCAAGTCCCGATATTGATAGGCGTCTTGAAACCAGGCCACGACGGCGTCACTTTCGCCCGCCTTGATCTGGCCGGTCACACCCGGGTGCTGCCTGCAGATCTCGCCGATCCGAGACAACACGGCATCAGCGGCGGGGTGATGGCTAGGGTATCGCTCCCGAAGCCAAGTAAAGATGAAATACACCAACGTCTCGTCGGCATCCCTCAGAAGATTGGACGACTCGGACGCGTTCATCGAGCCTTGCTCGATGCCTTCGAGAATCCGTAGTGCTTGTCGTTGTTCGTGCTCGAACGCCATGACGAAAACCTGGCGCACCCTAGCAGCCTACGGTGAAACCCGGGTGGCGTTGTTTTCACCTGCCACCACCGGATTTTGAAATTCCTCCGATTTCGGACGCAACATCGCCAGCAAGGACCGTCGCTAGTGGATGACCTCGTTTCCCCCTGAGCCAAACATGACCTACAGCACGTCCATCGTCCTCAGTTCCCTCTGCATCGCCCTGCTCGTCCCCGCAACAGGCTGTGGCAAGAAAGACAAAGGGACCGCCAACCCCGACGACGCCGCCGAGAGCGACGTCGACCCTATGGTCGAGCTGCAGGCGATTCCAGCGGAGATCCAGGCTGAACTGGACCTCGTCCTGCAACCGATCAACGACGTCGATGTGGTCATTGATCAGGTCACGAGCATTCCCACCCGCTACGGCCTAGACGCAGCCAGCCTCACGGCAATGGCCAAAGCGAGCATGAGCGACGGCACCGTTTCGGTGGAGATCGACGTGAATGCCGACGCCAAAGCCGAAATCGAGACCATGCTCAAGACGGTCAACGGTATCGCGGTGGGGCTCAAGGAGACCCCCGCACGCGTCAAGACCGCGACCGGCAATATCATCGCACTGGGCGCCAAGGCCACCGGCATCGTCGCCAAGGTCACTGCCAAGCTACAGGCCAAGTTGGCAAACCCGCTGCTCAAGGCGGACGCCAAGGTCTCGATTCAGGCCGATTTGGACCTCGTCGTCGGCGTTAATGCAGAGATCAAGGCCATGATCGGCGACGCCCAACAAACCGTGTCTTCGCTCCCCGCCAAGGGCACGGAGGCGCTCGCGAAACTGACGGCGGCATTCGCCGGCGGCGCGTCCGCCGGGTAGCGAAGGTACACTGCCCGCCTAGTGCCTGACCCGTGCTCCGAGCTCCGAACCGTCGCAACCGTCGCGCTGCTCTTCGCGGCGGCGTGCGCCGACTCTGATCCTTCGCCCCACGCCTCGGGCGGCACAGCGGAGGGTACGGGGACGATAGCGTCGAGTTCCGACACGGACGCCAGTGATGGCAGCACGGGCGCATCTTCCGGCACCACGAGTGAGGGGCGCACCTCAAGCAGCGGTGGCGACACCACGGCAGATGGCACAACAGGCGTCGAGATCCAGGGCTGCGGGCTACAAGACCTCAAGCCCGGGGCCCCCGACCCCATCGTCGCCGGTCGCGGTGCAATGGACATTCCGAGCGACGTCGCGACGGTGCTCTCCGCGAACTGCGGGTGTCACTTGGCAGACGATCTCACGGTCGACGGCGTTCCGGACTACACGTCGAAAGGCGCGTTCGACCTCACCACATACGCGGGATTCCAGGCGCTGCGATCTAGCGACAAGATGCCGTACTACGACATCGCTGCCGAGTACCTCGACATTGACTTCATGCCGCTGACAAGTTTTTGCCACGTCGGCAACGGGGACGCGATGCCTCCTGCGGACCGAGCGTTGCTCAAAGCGTGGCTCGACGCAGATGCCCCTGACGGCGCGAACTGGATGCCCTGACGTCTCGACTGCGGCCGTCCGTAGCTTTCGCCGCGCCCCGTGCCGTCAGGCACAAAACGCAGGCACGCCAGCCACGGACGACCCCCTACCACCGGTCTACTTCTTGGGGATACCGCGGTCCACGGCCGAGATCCCGCGGTTGTAGCCCTTGGTGCGCCGCTGCGACACCTTGAGCCGTGCCAGTTCCTCCGCGTTCACGGATTTGCCGATCCGCGCCTTGGCGAGTTCCTTGGTGGTCGCCGCCAGGTCCTTGGTCACGGCGCGCAGCGCTTGCCGTGTTTCCACGCTGGAAGCCTTTTTAACGCGCCCTGCAGCCAGCTTCTTGCGCTTGCTCAGCGTCGCTTTTCGCTTGGCAAGGCGCTTGACCGCCACTGTGTTCTTCTTGGCGTCCTTCGCCCGCACGCCCACAGCTTTGTCGACCGCGGCCGTTGCCACCGCCAGCTTCTCGAGCGCAGTTTGCAGGTTCTTTTCCACGAAGCTGCTCTTCGCGAGTGCCTTCTTTGCTTTGGCCATCGTTTTTCTCCTATAGCGCCGTGTTCACAACGGCGTTGCGGCTCATGATGTTCGTGACCGACCCGCAGTTGCAAGGGACCCATGGCGGTTTTTTTCTCGCAGGACGTTGTATCGGACCACAACTGCCATGGATCGTCGGGTTGCAGCGAAGCGATCTGATCTCGACGCGTCACCGAGCATTTGTTTGCACGTCCGCGATGCACCCACAACAAGCGGTCTGGGTGCCGCAGACGCAAGACGGTGCGTTATGATTTGACCATGCGCCTACATTTGTTTGGGGCCATCGCGCTGGGAACGGCCGCGCTGGCATGCACCAACAGTGATGCGGACCCCAATACGGTCGCCGACGACGGTGGCTCGACCGGGACCGACTCCCAGACGACGATCCCCCTGACCACTGTGAGCGGTGACGGTGGCCCGGGCGCCACAATCACCGATACGACTGCCGGGGCGACATCAACCGGCACCGACACGGCCGGCAGCAGCAGCAGCGGAGGCGCAACGACGAGCGCAGGCACTGCCGACGGGTCTTCCTCGGGTGACACGAATGGAGACTCCGATACTTCGGGTTCGAGCGGCAGTTCTGGCGGCGAGATGTTCGACGTCGAGTGGTGCATCTTGCAGTTCCCGGCGGAGATCACCACAACGACCGACGTGGCAACCACTGTCTATGCGCGGCTGTATGTCCAAGGTGTGACGGACCAGACCGAGTTCGTCGATGAGCATCCCGCGGTCATCGTTGAGTTCGGATACGGCGCGGACGACACGCTACCCGACGCTGGGTGGAGTTGGTTCGCGGGCGCCCCCAACCCTGGCTGGGACGGCTCGATGGCCGGCGGAGGGATCGGCAGCGAGAACAATGACGAGTATCAGAGTGAGCTGTCGTTCTCGGCGACGGGGAGCTACGACTACGCGGCCCGCGTTTCGGGTGATTCTGGCGCGACGTGGGTCCACTGCGATCTCGATGGGTTGGTCGAGGGTGGGTACACGACAGACCAAGCCGGTCAGGCCACGGTCGAAGACTGAGCCTGCAGG
>JAESSZ010000685.1 GCA_016763875.1 Nannocystaceae bacterium | reverse complement strand
GGGGCTGGGTTACCACGGGCGGCTCCTACGGCCCGTTCCCGGCAAGGTTGTGGGTCATTTCGGCGACTACGACGATCCGATCTTGCAGCTTCCGATGGTGCGTCACGGGGTTGAACTTCGTGCCCGCACGGATGAAGCCGCCCGCGTGATCGACGGGGGCCGGGTCGTGCTGGTCTCGCGTCTGCCCGGGTTTGATGACGTCGTTGTGGTTGACCACGGTGAGGGGGAGCTGTCGATGACCGGGCGACTGTGGAAGGTCGCGGTGACCGAAGGCCAGGAACTTGAGCGCGGGGCAGTGCTCGGACACGTCGCTCCCAAGGCAGTCGATGACGGCCTGGGCGCCACGGTCTACCTCGAGATTCGGCACGGAGACCGTCCTGTCGATCCTGCGCCCTATCTTCGTCGAGCGCGACGACGTTGAGACGAGTTTGACCGGACTCGGTCGACCGCGCTTAGCAAGGGCGCGCGGCGGGGTCTTGTCGGTAGAACCCTTGCAGCACTTCGTACAGCTCCGGGTGCTTGCGCTGCATTGTGCGGCCTTGCTCGAAAAACTGTTCGGTGGCGACCGCGAAGAACTCTGCGGGGTTGGTCCCAGCGTATGCGTCGAGAAATGTGCGGCGGCCCTGCTCTTGACGCTCGTGAAGGGCGTCCCATTCGCGCTGAAACACGGAGACCCATGCTGCGTAGGTCGCCTTGTCGTGGAGCGGGGGCACACCGTCGGCGTCGCCGGTAAGCATGTCGAGCTTGTGGGCAAACTCGTGAAGCACGACGTTGTGACCGTCGTGGGCATTGCGACCCCCGCGCTTGACGGCGTCCCAAACCAACATCACTGGGCCCCGCTTGAACGCTTGTCCGAGCACAGGCATGCCTTGATCGGCCAAGTCGGTGGACGTTTCAAACATGCTGCGACCACGCGCGGGAGCTCGGACCGTGTTTGGGTAGACCAAGATCGACTCCACACGGCGATACAAGTCGTGCGGTAACTCGAGTACGAGCAGGCACGCTTGGCCGGCGATGGTGACGCGCACCTCGTCGGTCATTGCCATGCCGCCCAGTCCCTCCCAGTGTTTCTCGGCGACAAAGACCTGTACGAGCTGTCGTAGATGCGCCTGCTCCTCGTCCGTCAGGGTGGCCCAGCAGCCCATGTTGCGCTGAAGGTAGTCCACCCAGGTCTCGTCAAACGGCTCGGCCAGGATCTTGTCGCGCCTGCGGCGGCGTAGCCAATCGAAGAACACGCCCGAGTGTATCTTGGTCCGATAGCCGTCACCGTTCGCCCGGGTTTGCGCTCGACGCCGGGGGCCGCCAAACTTCGTGCATGCCCAGCCGAACCGACCGTGTGCGCATGCTTTGTGTTGCTGGGGTTTCCGTGGCCCTTGGCGTTGCGATGGGGGTCGGCCTGGACCGCGCGTGGGCGGCTCCAAGAGCGGCCGCGGCGCCCAAGCACTACTCCCGCTACGCCAAACTCGATGTGTTCTCCCGAGCGCTCGCGATTGTGGAGCAGTACTACGTGCGCCCCATCGACGGGGAAAAACTCATGCACGCGGCGCTACGAGGGCTGGTGTCCGAGCTCGACCCGCATACGAGTTTTCTGGCCCCCGAAGAGGCTCGCCTGCTGCGCGAAGACATCGAGGGCGAATTTGGTGGTGTGGGCATGGTGGTGGTCTTGGCTCGTGACGCGCGCGGCAAAAACTACCTGGACGTGCGCGACGTCATTGCCGACGCACCCGCCTGGAAAGCCGGGGTCAAGGTCGGCAACCACATCACCCGAATCTCGGGCAGACCGATCGCGCAGTTTTTGGACCTGCAGCAGGCGATCGTCGAGATCCGCGGCGAGGCGGGGACCAAGATCCGCGTGACAATTGAAGATGTCGAAGAAGGGACGCAGCGCACGATCACCCTGGTGCGGGCACGCATCGATCCGCCAGCGGTCGAGGTCCGCTACCTCGGAGAGGGCGTCGGCGTGCTGCGTCTACGGGATTTTCCCGAGGACGCGGCAAAGGAGATCCGCGAGGGGCTCGCGACGCTGCGGACGAACGCGGCGCGGGTGGGGCTCTCTGGAGTCGTGCTCGATCTCCGCGACAACGGCGGCGGGTTGCTTGACGAGGCGATTGGCATCGTCGATGCGTTTGTGGCCGAGGGACCGATCGTGCGCACCCGAGGTCGACGCGGTGCTCTCATCGACGAGGCTCGAGCGCGACGTGCGGGTACGGAGTCGGACGTACCGCTGGTGGTGCTCGTGAACAAGGGGTCCGCAAGCGCGTCCGAGATCGTCGCTGGCGCACTGCAGGACCATCATCGTGCGGTGATCATCGGAGAGCGCACGTACGGCAAGGGGTCCGTGCAGGCGCCGTTCGAACTCGACGACGGCAGTCTCTTGAAGCTGACCACCGCGCTCTACTACACCCCTGCAGATCGGCTGATTCAGGCAAGCGGGATTACACCCGATGTGTTCGTCGGTGCCGCCGCAGACAAGGACGCGGTGCCGCGGGGTGATAGTCGTCCGGAAATCGTCCCAGAGCGCGACAGCCCGCGACATCTGGTGCCCGAGGATTTTGGACGCGACACCCCGTCGTTAGTGGACGAAAGTGTGGCGCTTGCTGCCGCCGGGGACGACCTCCAGCTGCGCACGGCGGTTCAGCACCTGCAGGCGATAGCGGCCCTCGCTGGTCGCGAGAAGCTTCGCTGATCGCAGAGAGGTCCCCCGTACGCGTTCTCCGTCCGCTGCTCGCCACACCAGCGGAGATCCGGTTCTTTGCTGCGGCGGTACGCGACCCGTCATACTGGCGCGCACACAGTGAGCAACTCGACTCCAACCGTTCCGATCAGCCTCGTCCTGTGGGTCGGCCTTTGCTGCGCTCTGATGGCGTGGGCTCCAGCCCCCCCAGATCCGCCGCCGAGTAAGCCGCGGGAGATCGCGGCGATGCAACGCGCGGCAGACATCGCAGCGGAGACCCCACGGGTCTGGAGGCGTGAGCGCGGTGATCTTTCGATCCCGTGGGACGAGGCGCAGGGTCACCTCGCCATCGTGATCGATGACGTTGGCCGCGAACTGCATGTGTTTGAGCAGCTGCTTTCGCTTCGTTTCCCTCTGACGTTCGCGGTACTGCCGGGCAGCGTGTTCACCTCTGGCGTTCAGGTTCGGTTGCAGGCTGACCGACGTCGGCACCGTGAAGTGTTGCTCCACTTACCGATGGAGCCACAAGACGCGGCTCTGATGCGCAGCGACGCTGAGCTTCGGGAGACGTTCCTGCAGATCACCGACGACGCGCAGACCTTGCAGAGAAAAACGCAGGCGGCACTTGCGGCGGTCCCGATCGCCATCGGTGTGAACAACCACATGGGTTCCCGACTGACGACCGACCGCGGTGCGATGGACGCGGTGATGTCGGAGCTCGCGCGGCGCCGTGTGTTCTTCCTCGATTCCAGGACGACGGCCGACACCGTCGCCATGGAGGCCGCGACCGCGGCCCAAGTACCCACGGGATCGCGTCACGTTTTTTTGGATCACGAGCCGGGTGTCGCGGCGATCGCCCACGCGCTAGCGTTGGCGGCCGAGCGTGCGTCGCGCGAACCGACCATCGCAATTGCGCACCCAACCCCGGAGG
>JAESSZ010000684.1 GCA_016763875.1 Nannocystaceae bacterium | reverse complement strand
TGGCGAGCACCCCAGCGGTTCCACGATCTGTTCGCAGACGACCCTGGTACACGCGCGATCCTTGAGCGCTTTGTGCCGTCGTTTGAGTTCGCGTTGGACGATCTCGCGAAGCTCAGCGACACGGACCTCGCAGCTCGCGAGCTCCCGCCCGCCACGGCCCTGTCGCTCTGGGCTCTGCGCGACGGGCGCTCGGCCGACGCCGTACGCTCCCACGTTGGGTTCTGGGCGGCTCAATTCGCGGCCCTGGACGATCTTGTGGGTGGGTCACGAGACTCCAACCGCGTCATCAGCTATCTTGGTGACGCAGCGGGCGAAGGTTCGATCGATGTCGAAGTCCTAGTCTCCGAGAGACTCAAGTACGCACCACAAGCAGAGCAAGTCGTCATGAACAGCGTAGAAAGACTTCGAGAGGAAGGCCGGCAAGAAGGTCGGCAAGAAGGTCGGCGGGCCACGCTCCTCAAGTTACTGCGTGTGAAGTTCGGACAGGTCGTCGAGACCGATGTCGCTCGCGTCAACGGTGCCGACGACGAAGTCCTCGAGCAGTACCTTGAGCGTGTGCTTACCGCCGACTCCGTTGCTGCGGTGCTCGGTGGGTAGCTCGTTCGGTCCCATCGGATGACCCAAAGGCGCCGACAGGTTCGACCTCGACCTCCCGAAATTGCAACCGGTCCTCACGCGCCTGTCCACCATCGTCACCCCCGACACCCTGCTACGCTGGTATCGGCAGCTCATCGCCAACAGTACGACGGCTGCTCACGACGCAAACCGGGGCGACTGCCCACGTCCGAAACGATCACCGCACGAACGACCGCATCAAGGTGTGAGCAACCGGCTGCTCCTGCCGGAATGCGCCGCCAACGGCGACGGGCCGATCCTATGCCGCGAACGACTTGGTGGGATCCCGCGGTTCTATGCCCGGGAGGCCGCGTAACAGGCGGACCGAGTTTTCGGACACCACGGGACCCGAGTGCGCCAGGTGACGAAACGCGGCACTCGGGGGCCCGGCAGCGGCACTGTGGGCCGCGAGACGCGTATGACGATGATCTCCTTCGCGAGGTGTTGGACGACAATTCGCTAGTCGGGTCCGTGACGACGCATACCGCATTTGCTTGCGACGACGCGCCGGAGGACGTCCCCGCTCCGGAACTCGCCTCTCGCCGGGAGGGCCGAGTGCACTCCACTACCCGGCGGACGCCCGGCGGACGCGCGGACCTTCATGCGCACCGGCACCGGCTGACACACAGCGGTCGTGCTCGACTCGCTCGAGCACCCCGGCAAGTTCGCCGCGACGATGCCCAGCTCGCCTCACGGCAAGGCGCAGACGCCCACCGCTTCGAGCCCGGGCGGGGCGCTGCCAGGGTCTCCGTAGAACGAAGGGCACTCGTCCGGCGCGGTGCAGTCGGGCGCGCTCAGATTGCAGTAGGGCGTGCAGCAATTCACAGCAACCCTGGCCAACCGCGCAATCTTGGACCTGCGGGTTGCATCCGTCGTCACGCAGATCGCACTCGACGTTCCGCTTCTGGTGTCGCGGGAACGGTCCCCTGCGTTCCGGAAACGATACGCGTAGTGTGCGAGATCCCGTGGTAGACGGATCGTGGAGCTGAGTCGCGGGATGGCCAAAAGTACGGTCGATTTGGCCGAACCACCGATATTCCGACCTCGAGCTGCTGACTACGCTCGTGGCGCCGACCACGGCGAACAAAGGAGCAGTGCAGGGTGAATCTGAGCAGACGCGAGTGGATATTTCTTGTCGGCATCGTCTCCTTTTCGGCCATTCCGGTCATTGGCGGACTGCTGCGGGCCGTTGAGCTGGCGGGTGGACCAGCGATCGTGCCCGAGGAGAACCCGCGGGCTCTTGCGTCGCCGCTGCCCATCGTCGTGCACATCGTGAGCAGTTTCCTCTTCTGTATTGTCGGAGCGCTGCAGTTTGTCCCGAGCCTGCGGCGTCGTCGACTCGCCATGCATCGCAAGATGGGTCGACCGATTGCAATTGCTGGCGGCATCTCCGCGCTGACGGGGCTCTGGATGACGCATTTTTACGCGTTCCCGGCTGACCTACAGGGGAGGGCGCTTTACTGGACACGCATCGTCTTGGGCCTAGCGATGCTCGGCTTGATCGGATGGGCATGGGTCGCGATTCGCAAGCGAGGCATCCCTCAACGCGTACCTCGACATGGTGCTGCGATGATCCGCGCCTATGCGATTGCCCAAGGCGCTTCGACGCAAGCGTTTCTGGGCATTGGCTGGACTTTGCTTTCTGGCGCATCACCGCGCGGACCGTTCCGCGATGGCCTCATGGTGTTCGCCTGGGTGGTCAATTTCGCGGTTGCGGAATACGCGATCGGCAAAACGCTCGGTCGACGGAGAGCGAGCGCGAGCCCCGGGTGAAACCACCGGGTGTTTGGAAGGCGCTGGTGACCCCGGTTGGCCACAACACCGAGCTCTTCTTGCAGGATTACGAAATGATGCGTGCGGTTATTTTTCGCCAATACGGTGACCCGAAGGAAGTGATGGAGCTCGTTGATGATCGGAAAGTGCCGAGGCCAAGTGCGAATGAAGTTCTCGTAAAAGTCGAGAGTTCTTCTGTCAATGCGGCCGACAGGCACATGGTTCAAGCAAACTACCTCATCATTCGGCTGCTTCTTGGGCTATTAAGACCCGCTGAGAAGAACAGGGTTCTAGGGATGGACGTTGCTGGGACCATTCAGGCTATTGGGGATGGAGTTGAAGGCTTCGAGGTGGGTGACGCAGTCGCTGCTGACATAAGGAAGAGCCTTGGGGGTGGTTTTGCCGAGTATGCCGTTGTGAAAGCCGCGGATCTGGTACGAATCCCGGCTGGCGTATCCTTTGAACAGGCCGCTACCGTGCCCATCTCTGGCCAGGCTGCAATGATGGGGGTGATTCTCTGTGGAATTGATTCTGGAGATAGGGTCCTAATCAATGGCGCTTCCGGTGGGGTCGGGTCATTTGCTGTGCAGATTGCAAAAGCTCAGGGGGCTCACGTGACTGCGGCTTGCTCGGCTGCAAAGGTCGATGCCGTCAAGAGCTGGGGGGCAGATGAGGTTGTTGACTATGAGAGCGCTTCGGTCAGGGATTTGGGGGCAAATGCGTATGATGCGGTGCTCGACGCTGCGTGTTTCAGGAGTCCAGGTGATTTCTCGGAGACCCTGAAGGAGGGTGGTCGATATGTGTTAGTCGGGGGGAGTTACTACAACATGCTTCGCGTAAAGGCCTTTGGTCGATGGTACGCCAGGGGCACGCAGCAGTTCCGAGGTCTGACTCAAGAGGTGGAGGTTGCTGCGAACATCCAGCGCGTGTTCGGGATGATTGCTCAGGGCAAGGTTGAGCCGATTATTCAGAAGACTGTTCCGTTGAGAGAGGTTCCAGGTGCAATTTCCAGCATCGGTCAGCGTGCTGTTGTAGGCAAAATCGTCGTCAATAATCAGCGTTAGAAGGGGGTCGACCGAACGCCCTTCCATGCGAGGTGTGCTCCATCGGTGGGTGTTGATCCCGTTCATGCTCGCTGGCGTGTGGCTCGTGTTGGCCGCCGCGCCCGCTGCCCGCTGGCCCACCCTCGGCTACGCCCTGAGTGTTCCCGCGTGCATGGGTGCCAGCGCCCTCTACCACCGTGTCCACTGGAAGCCGCCCTGGTACGCGCGCATGCGCAAGCTCGACCAC
>JAESSZ010000683.1 GCA_016763875.1 Nannocystaceae bacterium | reverse complement strand
CTGGTGCCTTGCACTGCGATGCCGCCGCCCGCCGACAGCCACACGCGGCGGCGATCGTAGAACCGGTACGCCGAGCGGACACCCCCCTGCACGACCACCCCCGAGCGCTCGGGTTCGAGTTTGATCGACAGATCCGAGGCGCCCACCGTGACCCGGGGCGCCACCTGCCCCATGACGGCGAGCGAGTAGTCCGACAGCAACCGGTACTCGGGCTGCCCGGGGGCAAAACCGACGGTCGAGCTGCGCTGAAACTCAAGCGCCATCAGGTGGTCCTTGGCGGGTCGGACCGACTTGCCGAGTTTGCCGACCGCGCCGCCGTACGCGTCGAGGATCTGGCCGAGGTACAGCAGCGCCGCCGCGCCCGTCAGCGCTGCGACCCCCCCGAGCCTGACCACTTCGACCGCTCCGCTGTCGCCCTCGTTGTCCCGGGGGGCGCCTTCGGTCGGGTTGCCTGACTTCCACAAAAGGGCGGCGCCCACCGTCATCGCGACCGCGCCCGTGAAGAACGCCATGCCGCGGCCCGGCCGTTTCGTGATGATCTGCCCCGCGCCGGGGAGCACGGCGGATGCAAGCGGGGCGAGGATGGCCTTGGCACGAATGGTCTTGGCGGAGACGGTTTTCGCAGCAGTCGCCGGTTTCGACGCCGTGCTCGGCCCATGTGCCGTGGGTTTAGCGGTGACCTTTTTGGATGCAGCGATGGGCTCGGGCACTGGCGCTGCCAACGAAGGCGGACTCGCTAAAACAATCGTCTCGCCTGCCCCCACCTCGAGGTTGGCTATCTGCCGGCCGTCAGACTCGATGGTGTACTTGCCGGGCGGCACGCCCACCGTCACAACACGCCCTGGGATGAGGGTGAGGTGCGCTGTGATCGCCCCCGCAGCATCGATGATCACGGCCGTGCCCTTCGCCGCCGGGCCCACGACGATCGTGCCTGGTTTTGCTTCGCTGCTGCCGGCCTCTTGTGCGCTCGGTTGCACACCCTGCGCTCGTGCCGTCGGTACCGCGATGGCGGCAGCGAGCGACAGCACGATGAGTGGTGGCAGCACCGTAGCGCTTATATTCGCCAGAGCGGTGACGGAGCAAGCGTGACAATCACCCACGGGCTTCGGAGCGGCGCGGATCGCGGCCGCGTTTGCTGTGCCGCGGGCCAGTCAAGCTGTGCCGTAGGGACGCGGGAGCCACGACAATCCCAAACGACGCGCCAGACGACGCTCAAGGCGGAGCATCGCGCGCCCCTGCTGCCGCGTCGCGTGGTCGTGACCCACGAGGTGGGCGGCCCCGTGCACCAGTAACGAGCTGGCCTCTTCCAGACAGCCCGCCGCGTCCGCGCGCGGGGCCTGGCGGAGGATCGCATCGTCGTTGAGCACGATCTGCCCGGGCGTGGGCATCGCAATGCCGGGTAGCGGCGACTCAGGCTCGAACGACAGGACATCCGTCGTCTTGTTCTTCCCGAGATGCGTCAGGCACAGCCGGGTCATCGCCGCGTCGTCGACAATCGACAGCTCGATAGGGATCCGCAACAACCGCGCGAGCCGCCGCATACGCCGGTTCAATGCACGTCCGTGGTCTCCACAACGCAAGCTCATGTTCGAACCCCCCGCTGCCAAACCTTGGTAGCGACAAACAACGCCAAGATGTCCGCATCGACCTTGCCGCGCTTGACCTCTGCGGTGAGAATATCGAGCGCCTTGACCACCGGGACTGCCTTTTTGTACGGCCGGTCCGAGGCGGTCAGCGCATCGAAAATGTCGGCGACGGTCATCATGCGCGCCTGCACGGGGATCTCACTGGACGCCACCGCGGCCGGATACCCGCTGCCATCGAGGTACTCGTGGTGTTTTCCCGCAATCTCCGGCACGCGTTGCAGGTGATGTCCCCATGGGATCCGCACCAAGAAGTTGTACGTGTGGGTCACGTGACTCTGAATCTCAAGGCGCTCGGCCGGCGTCAACGAGCCGCGTTCGACGAGCAACGCTTCGACCTCGTCCCCGGTTAGCAGCGCATGCTCTTTGCCGGCCGCATCCGTGTAGCGGGCCGTGGCCACCGCCCGCAGTCGCGCCGAAGCGGACTGCGGCAGGACCGACGGCTCGTTCGCGGCCTTGATCACCGCGAGCATGCCGTCGAGTTCCGTCAGTCGCGCCTGGGCTGCTCGGGCCACTGACCCGTCGTCTGAGCCCCCTGACCGCAGTGTGGCCAGTTGGGTGCGCATCATGTCGAGTTGAATCGAGGTGCGCAGATGCTCGAAGCGCGCGGTCACCAACTCAAGTTGGTACGGATATAGCTTCTTGGCCTTGACCAGCACCTCTTCACGGACGCCCACCTTCCCGAAGTCGTGCAGCAACCCCGCGTATTCGATCTCGGTCAGCTGGTCCTTCGTGAAGTGAAGTTCGGCAAACGGCCCCGCGGATGTTTGGTCGGCGGCACGCGCCAACGAGACAGTCAAGTCCGCAACGCGCTGACTGTGGCCGCTCGTCGTCGGGTCTCGCTGCTCGATCGCATGTACGGACGCCCGCACAAACCCCTCAAAGAGCGTTTGGATCTCTGCGAACAACCGTGCCGACTCCAGCGCGACCGCGGCCTGCGATGCAAGCGAGTCACACAACCGCTCGTCATGCGCCGAAAACGGACGCACACGTTCGCGGAAGGCCATCAACCCGACAAAAGGCTCCGGTCCGACCTTGGCGTTGATCAGCTGAATCACGGCCAAGACCTTGCCTTCGGGCGAGATCATGGGCGTGGTGATCATGGAACGTGTCTGGTACTTGAAGCGTTCGTCGAACGTGCGGTCGTGGGAAAAACTGCGCCCGGCCGCGATCGAACCGGCCGGGTCGTAGAGGTCGCGGATGCGAATCGTTGCCTTGCTCAGAACCGCCGCCCCAACGATCGACGAAGCGGTGACGGGCATCGTGAACTGCTTCAGCGGGGCATCGACCGAGTCGTTGTGGGCGATGCGAAAGCGCAGCGTGTTGTTGTCTTCGAGCAGGTAGATCGACCCAGCATCCGCTCCCGTGATCGCGCGGGCATGTCGCAAGATCAGGTCCAAGACGCGGGCTGGATCACGCTCGGCGTTGAGCGCCGTACCGATGTCCAACAACTGGTCGGCCATGCGGGCTCGGGCTTGCGTTTCCGCCGACGACAACGCCGTATACAGTGCACGGTCGGCGAGCACCGGTGGACACGGCAGCGGCAGGAGCTGGACCCGCCGCAACTCGCTTTCGTCAGACAGCTGCTCTGCGAGGTGGGCGAGCTGCTCGCTGGGCCCTACGACGAGCAGAATATCGGGCGTCCCTGGCAACGCCGCGCCCGCTTCCACGACGCCGACGCTGGCTCGATCCTCGGTCACCGTGAGGCTGCCGGCATCAGGCCCCAGCTCGAGCACGCAGGCGTCGTTGTGGCGCAACTGCCGGGTGATTCTTCTCCGGACGTCGGCGAAGTTCGTCAGTGCACTCGGCTCAACCATGCGGCGCCCGAGTATACGAGCATCGTCGCCTCACCGGGCTGCTCGCTTCACCGGGCTCTTGGCCCGCGCGGGCGCGTACCGCTAGGCGACGCGCCGCGGGCCCACCGCAGGGCGCACCGAAGGGTCATCGTTGGCCGCTGCTTCTGCAACGAGGTCGGCGACGCTGTGCTCTGCGGTCAGGCGGGGCAAGATCACGCGAACGAGCTCATGCGCGCCGTCTCGGACACGTGTGAGCCCGCCACCACAGGCTTCCGTGAGCCGGAGACATCCGTGCAACCACGTGGGCAGCGTGGCTGCGAAATCACACTTCGGGGCATCGGACGCCGCGTCATCCGCAGTGCCACAGCGCAGTTCGAGCACGACGACAGGCTCGCCGCCCGGGCCGAAGTCTTCCGCCGCGGTGACAGAGACGGTCCAGGGTTGGCGTCGGGGCGGCAGCGAACCGGCGAGCCCAAAGGCCGCAGACTGAAGCGCGGGCACGAGGACCGCCGCGTCGACGGGCAGCTTGGTTTGCAGACTGACGTCCAACGCGAGCAACGGGCGTGGCGGAGCTTCGAGCGCCGTTGCCACCTCAAGCTGTCGCAGGACGGTGGCGAGGTCGGTGACCGGTTGCAGGCCCGAGGCCTGCTCTTTCGCCAGCGCGCGGGATGCAGCCCGGCTCGCGATCGCGCGCGCCGTCTCGGCAGCGATCTCCGCGGTATCGGTCCCAACCCGCCGGACCAGTTCTGCCGTTGCACAATCCAGGGCCCGCAACACCGTCCGGATCCGTGCCTCGTCATCGGACCCTAGGTCCGACAGCCAAGCGCTATTGCCCCCTCGCAGCATCGAGACCGCGAGCCGGATCGCGCCTGCGGCGTTGCGCAGTTCGCTGTAGTCGGGGGCGCCCATCCCCGTACTCGTGCGGTGCCACGAGACAGCGAGAAAGGCGTGCATCGGGCCAGCGAACACTAGGCATGGACCCGCATGGGCCACCGCAGCGCAAGTCCGCCAGACTACGCCCCGATGGGCGTGCGATCTCAACTGTGCTTGCGTCGAAGTCCGCGTTTTCCGGCGGTGCGTCCGCGGCTACCGTCGTCCGCAAACGGCGGAGGTAGCAACGGCTCATGAAACCCGGTCGTGCTGCTTTGCTGCATCTCCAACTCCGAAAGCAGCAACGCTGGGGCGATGCCGCTGACCGGAATCGAGCCACTTTCGGCGTAGCAGTAACCCTGGTCGACCTCACTGTGGGTTCCGACCCCGATGATGCGCTGCAGGGCCGCCAGGGGCGTGCCAATGAGTTCGACGTCGCGCACGCGGGTCTTGACCCCGGTTTCGACATCGACGCGGTAGACCTCGGCGGGTTCGCCCTTGAACACCTGGAAGTCGTAAGCCTGGGTCGAGGTCTCGCCGCCGTGAATGCGCTCGATGATCATCGCCTCTTTACGACCTTGCGCGCGCGCGGTCTCGAGGAGCTTGGCCTCGAGCGCCTCGCGGGTCATGCCGCCGCGCGTTGATTCAATGACCAGGTTCGCCATGCGCGACATGGGGAACTCCAGGCCGTCGTGCCGTCCGTGCCCATTGCTGGCATTGCTGTGGGGGGTTGGCGTACGCCCGTGCAAAAATCCACGCAGCACACCATCGGTGACCAAGTCGGCACGTTGCGCGGCGACCCCCTGGTCGTCGACCCGGTACGAACCCCACACGGTCTTGCCGTTGAAGTGCTCCATCCTCGGATCGTCATAGACGTCGATTCCCTCGGGCAAGATACGCTCGCCGAGTTTGTGCGCGAACGTCCGCGTCTCGTCGCGTGCCACCAAACGGTCGCCCTCCAGACGGTGCCCCAGCGCTTCATGGAAGAGGGTGCCTGCCGCTTGACCTGAAAGCAGCGCTGGGCCGATGAACGCCCCAGGGGTGTCTGCGTCGCGCAAGATCTCCAACTCGGCGAGTAGCTCGTCGAGCATGCTCTCCAGCGCCGCACGATCGGGCATCTCGTCCAACGAACGCAGGTACAACTCCCGCGAGGCCTCGGTGTACACGCCGTCGTCGGTCAGAACCCAGCCGGAGAGCGCGACCTCAAGATAGACCTCCTCCGTCACGATCCGCGAGCCTTCGGTGGTGGCCATCCAGCGGTGCACACGCTCCGCGTTGATCGACACGATCGGATCGTGAACGTTGGGGTGGTCGAGAAACCGCCGTGAAAGTTCGCGGAGGTTCGTCTCCCAGACCCGCCGCGGGAACGGGCGACTGCTCAGCGGCTCGCGGTGGTCGAGCGGCTTTTCCTTGGTGAAAGCGTCGACCTCGTCGCGCAGGTACTCCGCCACTACCGCTTTTTTGTGGTCGTAGTAGTCCGCCAGTGCCTCGTCGTACTTGATCTGCGAGAGCTTCCACAGACCCACCTGAAGGGCCGCCAGGTTGAGGTCATCGGGCGCGTCAACCCAGTCCGCGGACTCGCGATCCTCGGCGCGGTTGTCCAGTCCAGCGTCCAGCACATTGTCGAACTTTCGGCTGCCAACCCGCAGGTCGCAATACAGCGATGACTGCGTGGTCTCCCGGCACCGCGTCAGCGACCCGTACATCGCGCGTAGCCGCAACGCGTGCGTGCGACGCAACGCGTAGTGCATGTAGTGCGGCCGCGGACTGCCCGGGATCCGAAATCCCTGCATCGAGCGGGACAGTTCGCGCTCCAGGACTTCGAGGACGGTATCGCGCCGAGGGACGCTCTGCGTGTCGAGCGCGGTCGCGATTGCCGCGGGCTGTGACTTCGACCGATACGCCATAAGATCCCTCGGGCATAACCTCGGTGATCCGCTCGGGCAAGGGCAACGCGGTTGCTGCGATTGACGTACCTCTCACCCCCGTTTGGCGGGCAGCGACGGGGTTGGCGCGGCGCGGGGTCAGGGCGAGCGAACGCCTCTGGCGCAGATCACGCGCGGCCGAATTGTGCGCGTTTCAGTCGTCGGCCTGGGACGTCGCGCGTGCTTCGGTATGCCGCTGCGTGTCCTTGTCGTAGGCCTCGATGATCTGCGCCACCAAGGGGTGCCGCATCACGTCTTTGTGGGTGAACTGGCAAATAGCGATGCCGTCCACGCCCTGGAGGATCCGCAGCGCATGCGCCAGCCCGCTGCGCTGTCCTCGAGGGAGATCGACCTGTGATGGGTCACCGGTGATAATCGCGCGGGTTCCACGGCCGATCCGCGTCAGAAACATCTTCATCTGCTCGCGGGTGGTGTTTTGCGCCTCGTCGAGGATCACCACAGCGTCGTTCAGGGTCCGACCGCGCATGTACCCCAGCGGCGCAACCTCGATGACGTGCTGCTCCGTCATGCGCTCGACCTTGTCGACCGGGAAGGTCGCGTACAAGGCGTCGTACAACGGGCGCAGGTAGGGACTGATCTTGTCCTCAAGCGTGCCCGGCAGGAACCCGAGTTTTTCGCCAGCCTCGACCGCAGGCCGCGACAAAATGATGCGTCGTACGTGGCCGTCGATCAGCGCGCGCGTGGCCATCGCAACGGCCAAGAACGTCTTGCCTGTTCCCGCGGGACCGATGCCGAACGTCAGCGCGTGCCCGCGCATGTATTCCACGTAGCGCTTCTGCGTCAGGCTGCGCGGCATGATGGGCTTGCCGTTCGAGCCGCGCTCGACGATGACGTCTTCGAACACCTCGCGCAGTTCAGAACTCGTATCGCGGCGCAACACTTCGAGGGCGCGAACCACGTCGGCGGGGTCCACGGGGCGCCCTGACAGCGCCATCGAGTACATCTGCCGCATGAGACGCTCGACGAGTTCGGCCTGGGGGCCGTCGATCGTCAGCTCATTGCCCCGGACATGGACACGGGTCCCGGTTTCGCGTTCCAGCGCGCCCGGGGCACCACTTTTGCCAGAGACCGCCTCCAACACGAGCTGAAGGGGAACACGTTCGTCGAAGGTGAGCTTGATAGGATCAGTCAAAACGGGCGTGGGGACCGGATAGCGGCCAGCGGTGTGGTACTGGCGCGAGTCCAGATGAGCGTACCACGGAAGCCGACGGATCCTCAGTCGTCCCCTGCCCCAAAGAGTTCTCCGCAGAGCAATCGAGCCACTTCTGCGGACCCGCCCAAACACGAGCATGGTCTACCGTCCGGTCTCGCGGGCCTGCGTGCGCTGATGGATCGACTGCTCGCCCCGGATGGTTGTCCGTGGGACCGCAAGCAGACGCTCGACAGCCTTCGGCCCTATCTGCTCGAAGAGACGCATGAGGTGCTGGACGCCATGGACGACCCCGTGGCGCACCGTGCTGAGCTGGGCGACCTCTTGTTCCAAATCGTGTTCCAGTCGGCTCTGCGCGAACGCGAAGGGGCATTTGACCTCGGTGATGTGATCGACGGGATCCGAGACAAAATGGTCCGGCGCCACCCGCATGTGTTCGTCCCACCGGGTCAAGTTGCGGAGCCAACCTCGCCCGAGGCGGTGCAACGGCAGTGGGAGGCTATCAAGCGCGCGGAGCGATCTGCGGCACAAGGCAAGCGCCCGCCGGGGCCCGACGATCCGCTTGCTGGGGTCCCCAAAGCCATGCCGGCCCTGGTTCGTGCATCCAAGTTACAGGACAAGGCGGCCGCACTGGGGTTCGATTGGCCTGACCTACAAGGTGCGCTGGATAAGTTCGACGAGGAATGGGCAGAGCTGACCGAGGCGCGACAGGCTGATGACCCCGAGGCCGTCCGCGAAGAGATGGGCGACCTTCTGCTCGTGCTGTGCCGTGTTGCGTCGAAGTTGTCGGTCGATCCGGATGATGCGCTGCGCCGGGCCAGCGTAAAGTTCGAGCGCCGATTCGCGCACGTATTGCAGCGCTGCTACGAGGGGGGGCTAGACCCCACTGAGGCTGGGCTTGCGCGTCTCGATGCGTGGTGGAACGAAGCCAAGAAACAGGAGCGCTGAGTCAGCGCCCTTGTCGGGGAACACCCCATGTGGACGCTTTGGCGAGCGCGTAGGCGATCTCCACTTCAAGGCAAATCCTGGGCGCGTGATGCCCGGCGCGACCGCGACCTGCCCCATCGGACAGAAAAGTGACCGCCTCGCCCGCTTTAATCCGCGCGGGTAGAAGTGACCCAAGACACCGACTGCTCCGAATACAACCGGCGTGCACCCCGTCGAAGTTGTGTCCAGCTTCGGGTTGGGCCTGGCACCGGCCACGTTGGTCACTTAGGTTTTAACCACCGCTGTCATCCATGACCACCCTGTCTCACACGTTGCCGGCCCTGCTCTCGCTAGAGGTGCGTACCGTGACGAGGCGAGCGACGAGGCCAGTGACGACGACAAGGCCATCGCCGTTCACCATCGCACGGTCGCGGCGGATGCGCTGGCTATGGTGCTGTTGACTCTGGGCAACACCGGGGACGGCGACCGTGGTGATCGCCTCCAGCGGGTGGAGCAGGCGCGCGGCTTCCTCGCTGAAGCCGTGACCGCGCTGAGCCGCGCGCGTCTGTACGACCCTCGGATCCGCACGCATGCCCTCCCCGTGTTGCTCGATTCAGCCACGACTCCGGCGGCCGAGATGTCCAGACTGCATCAGATCGCGACACGGCTTTTGTGGCAAAATCACACGTACTTACCCGCAAGACTTCAGGCGACACCTCTGGAGCCCGAAGAGGAAGCTCAGCTCGCCGTCGTGCTGCGCGGGCTCGCGAGGCACAACCGCATTGGCCGGGCAATACGACGGCGCTGGGTGCTCGTGGCGCTAACCGCCGCGGTCAGTGGCCCGCTGCTGGGCGCGCCGATCCTCGGCGCCGCGCTGGCGTGCATCGCTATCACCGTCGGCGTGTTCGGGAAGTAGCGCTGGCGAGGCCAGCGCTTTTACCCACGGTCTGCGGACACGATCAGCTGCCGGACGATGCCGGCAGCGGCTTGACCTTGGGCGCGGCCTGACGTTTTTGCGTCGGGTTCACGCGCCGCGTCGTCTCGATAGCGTCGGAAAACTGCACGACGAGCAGTTTGTATCCCGCCTTGCCGTCGATGATCTCGACGTGCGGCGTCGCGGCTCGTTTCAGCACAATGCGGGCGACCGTGTCCTTTCCTTTTCGGCGAACCTTCACGCTTTGCACAGGCGTCTTGAAGTAGCGCAGATCCAACGCTCGCAAGTTGTTGCGGACATTGACCTTGGTATTGCGCAGCCGGATCAGGATGACCTGCCCACTGTGCTCCACGCTGTACTGCGCGACTGCGTTGAGCTGGAGAAACACCCGGGAACCCTCTTGGGCCCGCTCAAAACCGGCCCAGGTGAGCAACGTGGGCTTGCTGTTGAAGTACGCGGGGGGCCGCGGCGGAACATGGTTGCCCGCAACCGAAACCCCCGAGTAAAAACCGATCGGGTTGGCCGCGGATACGACGTCGGACACGTCGGTACGCACGTACCGCGGGGTGCGGGGTCGCGACTTGGAGTACCCCCAGTTGCCCGAGAGGTCCTGAGGCGGGCCGTCTGGCACGGGAGTGACCGAAGAACCACCGGCCCCTGACGCCGCGCTGGCATCACCGCTGCGCGGTGGCGGCGGTGGCGAGGTCCGTGCGCGCACGGTCGTGGGCGCTGGCGGTGGGGTCGCTGAGGTGGTCGGTTTTGACGGACGCGACGGGGTGGTCTCGGGAGGGGCGCCGGTCGGGG